>JBDHGH010000095.1:0-13517 GCA_039589995.1 Gemmatimonadota bacterium
GCTCCTACTACCTGCTCGCCGACTTCTCACAACTCAGCGAACTGCCCGATGACGAGTTCGCCATCTGGCTGACCCGCGAGATCGGCGTGGCTTCGGTTCCCGGCTCCAGCTTCTACAGCGACCTGCAGGATGGACGAACCCAAATCCGCTTCGCTTTCTGCAAGACAATCGAAATGCTGGAAGCCGCCTCTGAACGGTTGGCCTCCCTCCGCTAACGTCGACGTCGAGTCCGCGCCCGCGTCCACGTACTCAAGTTCGCCCGCGACTCTATACTTACGAACTCAGAAATTCTTGACGATCTCGCAAATTCGTAACATACTGAACTAAGCAGTGTGACCCTGCCAATATCCCATTCGCAGCATAGCAACAACAACGCAGATAAGAACTGAACCCGGCCGCTCACTGAAGTGTACTAGTAGAAGTGGTGGAACGACGGGTGGATCATTCATCCAGGAGGTAGTCAGTGATCCTTCCAAACGTGCGGGCCTCATTCGAAGCGGGAGAGATCGAAACACTACTCGACGCCCTCGAAGAACGAACGCGCCGCAACCGGCGCCTCTGGGCGGGGCAACTGGCTGAAGAGGGTCTCGACTCGCTGCTCGACCATCCCGCCACGTTCTCCGCCGTGATGGAAAACCGCAGCGTGAGCACTCTTTCGCCCCGACTCACCTTCTACATCATGGTCCGGCACACCCTTCTCGAGAGCGGGCTGGACAATGCCCAACTCGCCGACTACGTAGCTGCGCTCCTCGTCGAGTTCGCGGACAAGGAACGCGCCTTTCGCATCGCGCGGTACGACGACAAGACCTACCGCTACATCGTGGACCTCGTTAGCGACCTGGAGGGCGAAGACTCGAGGCGCAGGCAGTTTCTTCTCCGAGCTCACCTGGGTAACTACTCGCTCTGGCTGTCGGGACTGTTCCCCGACTACATCATAGCCCGCGTGCAACGCAAAGGTGCTCCCGGTCTGCGCTACTACGAAGACGTTGGCTCTACCGGGTACATCATGGCTAGCGAAAGCGAGATCGCCGACCGTTTCGATCTCGTTACGATCTATCAAGAGGTCGCCGAAGGCTTTGGCGCCGTCCGTCGAGCGCTGAATCGAGTGTCCGACCGCTACTTTTCCCCGGCCCCATCGTCCATCGATCGATTGCTGCGCCAGGCCATCGACCAACTCGGCGCCGAGTAGACGAATTCCCTCGACGGGTCTTGTAACCAGTGCTGGCGGCCCTTAGCTTTTCGGCACTGCTCTAGTCATTCACTAAGCTGACCCCCGGGAGAGGGAGGGCCAGTGCCGGACGAGAAACAAGCGAAGCTGGTAAGCAAGATGAGCGCCCACAATACGGGGCAGCTCAAAGAGTTTTTTGAAGGTTCCGAGATCGGCGGCGATTGGCAGCTCATCTACGCGGCGAGCTACAACGGATGCATTCTGTCGTTGCCTGCAAAGGGTGGCGGCCAGATGCGACTGCGAATCGCGGCGCGATATCGCGACGAGTACCCCTATCTCGAGCTTCGCACCCAGCGAACGGGCTCCAGCGACGACGAGTAGGTGGTCGGCCCTCCGCGAAGCGGTCCCGTCGATCCATGCCCCGCACCAGCCGACTTATAAAGACGTCAGTCCTTGCATTCCTAGCTCTGTCCTCTTGCAGGTCCGAGCCTAGAGAGATCGTTCTGGCATCTACAACATCCACCGAGGATTCGGGCTTGTTCGAAGAGCTGATGCCGGCCTTTCAGAGTGCTTACCCGCAGTACCGAGTACGCGTCATCGCGGTGGGGTCGGGCGAAGCGTTGCGGCTGGCCGCTCGGGGCGATGCCGACGTGGTGTTGAGTCACTCCCCGCGAGCTGAGGTGGAGTTCATGAGCTCGGGCCGCGGCGAGTACAGGCGCCGAGTGATGTTCAACGACTTCGTCGTAGTGGGCCCCGAGAATCATACAGCGAGGAGTTGCGGCGGCGCTGATGTCATCGTCGTCATGACATGTATAGCCGAGTTGGGTGTGCTCTTTATTTCTCGCGGCGACGATTCTGGGACCCATGCCCGCGAGCGAGATCTGTGGCAGGCATCCGATGTTCTGCCTGGCGGCGATTGGTACCTGGAGGCGGGACAACGGATGGGCGCCGTACTGATGATGGCCAGCGAAAAGGACGCCTACACGCTCAGCGACCGAGGTACCTACTTGAGTCTGAGCGATCGTCTTCAACTTCGGGTGGCCTCGGAGGGCGACCCGAGGCTTCGCAACCAGTATTCCGTCATCGTCGTTCGCGATGCGTCGAACGCCGATGGTGCACGCGCGTTCGCCGACTGGGTGGTTTCGATAACCGCGCAGGAGATCATCGGTGGGTTCGGGGTCGAGAGGCTTGGCCGCCGGCTCTTCTCGCCAAACGCGGAAGCTCCAGGGAAGTAGCGGGTCGCATGGATGTGTTCGTCGATGCCGTCAGGCAGGCCTTTGGATTGTTGGTGAGCGGTGATCCGTATCTGTGGCAGATCATCGGTCGCTCGCTTCAGGTTTCCGGGCTCGCCGTATTCTTCGGACTGCTGGCCGGGATTCCCCTGGGGACCTGGCTGGGTTTGGCCCGCTTCCCCGGTCGCGGCGCCGCGGTCGCTCTGGTCAACACCGGGCTCGCCTTGCCGCCTGTGGTGGTCGGCCTGTTCGTCTACTTGCTGCTGTCGCGGCAGGGGCCGCTGGGCGGTCTCAACTGGCTCTACACACCTTCCGCGATGATAGCCGCTCAATTCGTGCTGGCTGCACCCTATGTGGCGGCGATCACTCTGGCTGCGGTCCAATCGGTTCCGCCCGAACTGCGACTCCAAGCCCGAGCTCTCGGCGCGAGTCGCTGGCAGGCGCTCATGTTACACCTTCGGGAGGCAAGACTCTCGTTGATGGCTGCCGTGGCTGCGGGGTTCGGCGCAGTGATCTCCGAGGTTGGTGCGGTGATCATGGTTGGCGGCAACGTACACGGCGAGACCCGGGTGATCACTACCGCCATCGTTCTCGAGACTCGGCGCGGCCGCTTCGCCACTGCGATGGCGCTCGGCCTGATCCTGCTGGTGATCGCCTTTGCCGCCAACGCGTTCATCACGCGTGTCCAGCAGGCGCAACCGCGCCGGCGCCGCCCGCTGACCAGTTGATGGATCGCGTGCAAGAGCCCGGTGCCCAGCCGCTGTTGCGCGGCGAAGATCTGGTCCGGATCTACGACGGTAGCCGTGTCGTCGATGTACGGTCCATCGAGGTGTACGCGGGCGAGGTACTGGCCATTCTCGGTCCGAACGGCGCGGGGAAGTCGACCCTGATGCGTCTGCTGGCTGCACTCGAGTCGCCGGACTCTGGCCGTCTCTTGTACAAAGGCCGCGAAGTGGGCCGGGACGATCCCGAGCTGCGTCGCGCGGCGGTCGCGGTCCTGCAGCGACCGTATCTTTGGCGGGGGACGGTCGTTCAGAACGTGGAGTACGGTCTCAGAGTTCGACAGGTGCCGGTGTCCGATCGGCGCGATCGTGCACGTTCGGCGCTCGCGACGCTGGACATCGCGCATCTCGCCGAGGCGCCGGTGGACTCGCTATCCGGAGGCGAAGCACAACGAGCCGCTCTCGCCCGAGCCCTGGCTGTCGAGCCCGAGATACTCTTTCTGGACGAACCGACGGCCGACCTCGACATCACGGTCCGCCGTCGGCTGCTCGAAGACCTGGAGCGGGTCGTACGACACGCCGCACCGGCCATCGTGCTCATCACCCACGATCCTGGCGAAGCGTTCGCCCTCGCCGATCGCGTGGCGGTTGTCGAGGACGGTGGAATCATCCAGACGGGCACACCCGCCGATATCTTCGAGGCGCCGGCCACGGAATTCGTCGCTTCCTTCACGGGTGCCGAGTTCATGTTGGACGGTGAGATCGCCGAACTGGATGAAGGCACGCTGATCGTGCGGCTCGATTCCGGTCAATGGTTGGAAGTCGCGGGTACGGGTGCGGTGGGCGACCGCGTGCGTGTGGCCTACCGTCCCGAGGACGTCATCATCGCGCAGCCGTCCACGCCGGCCACCAGCGCCCGCAACCGCTTCGACGGTGCGGTGGCCCGATTGCACCCCCAGGGTGGTCTGGTGCGACTGCGGGTCGAGATCGATGGGCTGAGCCTGGAGGTCGTAATCACCCGGCATTCCCTCGAGAATTTCCAGCTGGATGTGGGCACGCTGGTTTCGGCCCAGGTCAAAGCCACCGCACTCCACGTCTTTCCGGCCTAGGCTGCTCGGGAACCCAAGTTCCACGGTAGTTTGTTCTCTTATTGCGCCCTGCGGGCTCAAGGGTAAATATTTAATCGAGTCAACCTCGACACCCCAAACGATGTTCCCGTCCACCTCGTGCGTTGGCCGGGACAGAGAGTTGCCTATGAGTTCCTCTGCGCTCTCCAGAGCCCGGCGGCGTCCTGGCTTCATCGCCTCGGGCACTTCAGCGATCCTCGCCATCGTATCCTTTACAGCGTGCGGCGAAAGCACGGGTCCGGCCGGACAGGCCACCGAGCTCGAAGCTTTGACGGGCCCCGACCTGACGGGTACGGTAGGTGAGCCTCTGGCGAGCCCGATCCAAGTGAAAGTGATCGATGGTCGTGGCAGCGGGGTGGTTGGGGCGGAGGTGGAGTTCACTGCGTCGCCGGGCGGCTACGTCGAAACGGTATCGAGCAACACCGACAACGGCCTGTTGCACCTCCAGAGCATTACCGTAGCGACGAATAGCGAGGGAATCGCAGCAACGATATGGAACCTGGCCGAACGAGCCGGCGCCCAGACGATCACGGCCCGGGTCGATGATCTTCCCCCGGTCGAGTTCCGGGCCTTGGCCCAACCCGGGCCGCCGGCGGCGCTCGTGGCGGCGGCCGGCGACAAGCAGCTTGGCCTGGTGGGAGAGGATCTGGAGAGTCCGCTGACTGCCAGGCTGCGTGACTCGTATGGTAACGGCATAGCCGGACACTCCATCCTTTGGGAGTTGAGTGCCGGTGACGGCGAACTCTCGACGCAGACGTCTCAGACCAACGAATCCGGCGAAGCTACCGTGGTGGTGGCCCTGGATGCGACCGTCGGGTTGCGCACCGTGACGGCCACCTTCGAGCCTCTCGATCCTGCGGAGTTCGTGGTAATGGGGTTGGATGTCGTGGTGAGAGATGAGGTCGGAGACACGTTCTCTTGGGGGCGCTCCGGCTTCGTGACACTCCCTGACGTTGTCGCCTTCGGCGCGGGCTGGGCCGACACCGTGTTGTTGGTCGGCGTGACCTTCAACGATGAGGTCAGTCCCGCAAACGTCGGCGGACCGAATCTGATGGGTGGCAACCTCGACTTCGATACCGATCTGAACCGGGCGACCGGCGAAGTCTCGGCCATCGATGTACAGCGACGCGGCGGCGAAGAAACTGGGATGGGCGTCGATGTTTACGTCGACATGTTCGCGAGAAGCAGCGGTAACTTCATCGTCTTCGCGTTCTCGCCGAACTTCAACTTCGTGGGGCAGATCACCCCTACCTTCCGTGGCGAACTGGTCCACTTCGAGGTGCCCCAGGGTTGGCTTGGCACCGACTCGCTGAGCATGGCTCTCGTGGTCGCTACCGCCCGGGAAGCGACCGACATCGCTCCTGACAACGGAGCCGCGATACTGCGCCGGGGCGGGAATTGATGGGGTAGCGTGTTGACGGGCCGACGATTCGCCAGGAACGCAATTCACTTCAACGGACTCGCTCTCCCCGGCCTCCTTTTCTGCGCGTGTGCGTCCACCGAACCACCCGGCCCACCTGCCCGCTTGGAGATAGTATCCGGCGTTGACCAGGCCGGAATCGTGGCCATGACCCTTCCGGATCCCATCGGCGTTCGCCTTCTCGATTCCGGCGGCCGTTCGGTCGACGGCTTCCCGTTGGTCTTCCAGATATCGTCGGGCGATGGATCCCTCGGACCCGCGTCCGTCAAACGGATCAGTACCCTGACGGAATCGGACGGTACGGCTGCCGTCAACTGGCGTCTCGGGACCCAGGCTGGACCCCAGGGCGCTACGGTCACGGTCGAATCGATCGACCCGGTGGTGTTCTACGCCGAAGCCCGGCCCGGTCCCGCTGTGACACTCGCCAGCGTATCGGGAAGCGGTCAGCGGGGTCCGGTCGGCGCGGACCTTCCCGAACCGTTCGTTGCGGCGTTGCTGGACGAATATGACAACGGCATCCCGGGTCAGCGGCTCGAGTGGAAGATCAGTTCCGGCAGTGGCTCGTTCGTGGAGTTACCAGTAACGACCGACGAAGATGGGGTATCCGCGGCAGTGTTCACGCCGGGTCAGATCGGCGAGATCGAGGTCACGGCGAACCTCTTCGGGTTCGAGCCCGCATCGTTTTTGACGCTGGGGCAGGCACTCCTCGTCGACCCGGTTGGCGATTCCTTCGGAACGGCGGTCACTTACACTCCGGTGGACATCATTCAGGCAAAGGCTTGGATCGAGGAAGGCGAGCTACAGATAAGGATTTGGTTCACCGACTTTCAGTTTTCGGGTAGCCAGGCGGGTGAAGAAGCACTGGTCGGCTACGTCGATCTGGACGTGGACCAGGATCCGGCCACCGGCGCACTCCCGTTTACCGACCGGCTTAGACCGCGCTCGGGATGGACCGGCCTCGGCGTCGAATTCACCGTGTCGCTGCTGACGACGACCGGCCGCTTTGACGTGTTGGACGGAAACGGCGATGTGGTTGGCACCGTCAGAGGACGCTTCGCAGGCAATACCGTCCGCATGTGGATCCCGCTGGAGTTGATCGACGATGACGGCCTGGTGGATCTGGCGATGATCGTCGGGACGGTTCAAGAGTTCTCGGATATCGCCCCAGACCATGGGAATCTGAGGATGGGTCCGCCTTCGATGCGGAACTGATGACAATCTGTTGATACCCGGCCTCTAATCTCTCCCTGCACCTCGGCTCGGCTTGGGTCGAGGCAGCGGAGCGGAGCTCTCGTACGGCTGAAGGGGGAGAGATCGGGGGGCGTGGCGGTTAAGCAGGTAGAATTTCCGTTCGGAGCTGTTTTCACGTCGCTTCTGACGATCCCCCTTCAGGCCCCGAATAGCGAGAAGCTGACGGTAAGCGATCTCTTGCCTACCGCGTCCGGGCGCTTCTGGGTGGTCGACGGGAAGGCCGCGGTCCTGAAAATCTATTCGCAGGAGGGGCGTCGGCTACGGTCGCTGGACAGGCGAGCTACAGGCCTACGGCGACCGGTAGGTTTGGCTTCCCTCCACAGCCGCTGGATCGCGGCGCTGGACGGGCATCTCCCGGCCGTCGTCATCATGGACGAGGCGGGCAGGGTCCTGCGACGCTTTCCGTTGCCGGAACTCGATCGACCGGTCCAAATCTGCAACTTGGGCGATCGGCTCCTGGCGGTGGTCGGTACGGGTTGGGGGGCCGGCTCGGGGCGCTTGGTCCATCTCTACAACAAGACCGGCGACTACATCGAGTCGCTGTTCGGCGAACCGAGTAGAAAGCCGATTTCGGGTCGCGCTTATATGGCCGCGGCGGGCTCGTCTATGTACATGGGTCACGACCGAACCGACTCGTTCGCAATCTACGATGTCGAGGCTCGCGGCGTCGTCGCGTTCTCCAACCTCAACCCTTCGGTCGCGGAAAGCTGTGGTCGGTACGACGGTGACTCCGTATTGACCGGTTTGTTTGCGGCCTCGTGTGGGCCATTGATCGCCCAGTACGCGCCCGTCTCCGGGCGACAGTACCGCTACGATTTGTACTCTCTAGACGGAACGCCGATCGCGCTGGGCCTTCATTCACCGGAGCGTGTGGTCGGTGTGGAGGGCCCTCTGTTCTACTCCGTGCGAACGGCTGATGATGGATCAAACGAGCTGCGGGTTTGGCGGATGAGCTTCGAAGCGGGCTAGCCCAGGCCGCCCAAGAACTCCGCCCAGCGCGCAGCCAAGTCGTGCTCCTTGTCCCGGAGATCCCAGCCCGGTGGGTCGGCGTCGCGTCGGTGCTCCAGATGCCACTCGATGGTGGGTGCCAGCCACTGATCCATCGGAGTCGGTTGAAACTCCAGTTGGTGCTGGGCCTTTGCGATAGCCTCGAGGTGATCACCCCAGGTCGTGTACGGCGACAGCTTGTCGACGTTGATGTCCGCGGCCTCCAGCGCCGAGCGCGGCAGGTCGACGATCTCGACGTCCACACCCAGAACCGCTGCCGACTCGTTGATGAAATGTCTGAGGCTGACAATCTCGCGACCCGCCAGATTGTACGCGTTGCCGGCTAATTCGGGGCCGCGTTCGATGATCGCCAGCAGACCCTCCACGACATCGCCGCAGTAGACCGAGCGGTGCATCTCGATACCGCCATCGGGAAGGATGATCCGCCGGTCCTCGAGCATGCGCCGCCAATACGACCAGGCGCGCAAGCTGTAGTCCCGGGGCCCAAGCACTGCCGGCAGGCGAATACTCACGAAGGGGAACCCATTCGCCTCGTGTGCTCCCTGAAGCACCTCTTCGCCCTCGCGCCGCTGGATCCCGTAGTCGTAAGGGTAGATTTCGCGTCGTTCCAACATGGGGCGGCCACGTCCGAAATCGTCCTCGCGATACGGGCTGACGATGCCTTCACAGGCGCTGTAGACCGCCAGCGTGCTGGTGTGGATGAAGAGGCTACAGCGACCGTCGAACGCGCGAACCGCCGAGCGGGCCTGGTCGGCGGTGTAGCTCATGTTGTCCCAGACGACGTCCCAGTCAGTGGCCGTCGCCGCGGAGGCCAGGTTGGAGTCGACGTTGCGATCGCCTTTCATGTGCAGGATATCTTCGGGCAAATCGATGGGGTGCAGGCCACGTGTGAAAACGGTGACTTCGTGACCCGCTTCACGCAACGCCAGCGCCGTGAAGTGACCGACGAAACGGGTCCCGCCGATGATGAGGACGTTCACTGAGCCCTGCTACACTCTGGGTTCTCTAGGGGATGGGCTCGGAAGCCTCGAACAGGTCCAGCAGGCCGACCTCATCCAGATGGACGAGCTCGTGCTCGGCCTCGGCCGGATCGTCGCTGGGGTGCTTTACGAAGCGCGGCGTCCGCGTGGGCGTCGAAAGGCAGACGAACATCACGCGGGCGGCCAGCGAACCGCCGGGCTGTCCTCCCGTTATGTAGGCTTCCCACTCATCGAACTGATCGTCGGTAAAGGTCCGCCGCATGCTATTGCCTTTCGAGCGGTACGGAGCGCTGCAGCAGCGCTCTTAGCGTGTCATCGGATATCTGTTTCTTCGCTTCCTTCGGAAGCTTCGGCGAACCGGCCGGCAGCAGATTGTACCGTTCCGGCTGGACCCGCACGGGATCACGGAATATCACCACCAGGTTCGGTGCCTGCTCGTCCGTCCCCGCATGCATACAGAAATCAGCTTCCCAGTCGCGCCCGTTCGCCGATTCGAACTTGCGCTTCGCGCTATTGATTTTCTTCGGCACTGCCCCTCCATGCGTCTCTTGTCGCCCCGACACACGCGTGTGGGGGGCCATCATTAAGCCAAACAGGCGCGGCTGGCAAGTGCAGGGGCTGTCGCCGCGGCTGCATAGCTGTCCTCACTCAGAACTCCAACTCCAGCGCTACCGAGTAGCGGCGGATCGGCTCCAGGTTCCTTTCGATTGTCGTGTAGCCGTAGTTCAGGGCATTGTCCACGATGAAACGGAGCACCTGGTTTCCGAATCGGTAAGCCAGTCTCAGGTCCAGGACGTTCATGGGGACCAGCGGGTCCGTCCGCGGGTTGGTGAACACTTTGACCTGATCGAAGGCCGCCGCGTAGCGATAGTCGGCGCCCAGCTCCAAAGAACCGAGATCGAGGTTCGCCGAGGTCGTGAACAGGCTGCTCGGCCGGTAGGCGAGCGGCTCGCCCGTCACTTTGTTCTCGTGGTGCATCCACGTGTAGGCGGCGAACCCTTGCAGCCGGTTCCCGAACAGCGACAGCCGGGCGATCACTTCGATTCCCGCCAGTCTGGCCTCCGGCAAATTGTCGAACTGGATCAGGATGCCTTCCGGGCTGAGCACCGTGTCCGCCTCGATGAAGTCCTCGAACTCGTAGGCGAATCCAGCGACATCGAAGGACAGCCACGACGAGACCAGCTGCTGGATCCCCACTTCGCCGGCCAGCGATCGCTCGGGCAGCAAGTTCGGATTCGGCACGACGATGAAGCCGCTGACCCGTGTGGCGGTGAACAACTCGTCGGCTGATGGTGCCCGGAAACCGCGGCCCACCGAAGCGCGCACCCGTGTGCCGGGTGATGGTGAAAAGACCGCGCCAACACGGGGGCTCCACTGCTCGACCCAGGGGTCGTTGAAGTCGATGCTGTCCAGAAAGCCGACGTCGCGCCGCACACCCGCGGTCAGCGTGAACCACGACCCCAGGCTGAAGTCGGCCTGGCTGTAAAAGGCTCCGCCGGTGATGTCGTGGTCAGCTTCTTCCTCGATCTCCAGACCGCTGCCGAAGAAGTTCTCGCCGGTGACTCGCGTGAACGCACCCTCGCCGCCCGCCGTCAGGAACAACCAACTCAGCGCGCGCCAATCGAAGCGTAGCTCGCCGCCGATGCGGTCCGAGACCGCGCCTATTTGCGTTTCGCCGAAGTCGGTCTCCCAGTCGTTACGCTGGTAGTTGGCACGCATGAACCAGCTAGCCGACTCGCTCCAGTGGCGCCGGTAAGTGACGTGCGCGCGGGCCTTGTCCGATCGAGTCTTGTCATCCTCGCCGCTGATGGCGACTCGAGCCGGCTG
Source organism: Gemmatimonadota bacterium (assembly GCA_039589995.1). GTDB lineage: Bacteria > Gemmatimonadota > Gemmatimonadetes > Palauibacterales > KS3-K002 > JBDHGH01. The sequence continues at coordinate 10,736 of JBDHGH010000095.1, forward strand.
GTACGCCAGGCTGTCCGGGTCCTGGCACTCGCCTCGCATGCACCAGAGGAGCGGCGCGCCGTAGTCTTCGCGCGCCACGCTGCCGAATATGCCCAGCGTGTCGACTTCGCCGGCCACCGTCATCTGGAGGGCCAGGTTGGTTCGGTCCAGCTCGCTGTTCTGGCGGTAGCCGTCGTCGGCATGGCGGCCGCCTCGCAGCCAGAACCCAAAGCCGCCGAAGCTCTTTCCGTAACTGGCTTCAGCCGACGCGTACCCACGGGTCACCGACGACCAGATCCAGGGCTGGGCCGGCGGGTCGTCGTAGAAACCGCCCCGCAGGCGCAACCTGAAGGTCCCGTCCGAAGGAGGCGGCCGGGTCACAACGCTCACCACGCCCCCCAGTGCGATATTCCCGTACAGCGCCGAGCCTGCCCCCTTCAACACCTCGATTCGTTGTACCTCGGTCAGCGGCACCACGTCCCAGTTGATGGCGTCGCTGTCCCCGGCGTTCGACGGAACCCCGTCCAGCAGCATCAGGATTCGGCTGCCGGCCCCGCGCGAGTAGCCCGCAGAGCCCCGGATATTCATCTGGTTTCCGACGAACTGCACCGACGGTGCGTAGGCCACGGCGTCCGCGACGGTGTCCGGGATCCGTTCGCGGATCTGCTCTTCTTCCTGCACCGACACGGAAACTGGGGCGTCCAGCGAGCTCATGTCGCGACGCGTCACCGAGGTCACCAGTTCGCCCACGGCTACGGCCCGCGGCTCCAACTCGATCTCGATCTCGGCTCGACCGCCGGCAGGCACATCCACGTCCACGCGAAGCGGCGCGTAACCGATGCGCTCCACGGAGAGTCTCTGCGGTCCCGAGGGGACGGCCCGCAGCTCGAAGCGGCCTTCGTCGTTGGCGAAGGTGACGATCACGGTCCCGATCACCCGGACCGCCGCCGTGGGCACCGGCTGGCGCGAGGCAGCGTCCACGACCTGGCCGGCCACCGTCCCGGTACCCTGGGTCCGCGCCGGAGCCGCGGCCGCCAGCGTCAGGGCGAGGCAAGCCAGGACGATCCGTCTCACCGGATGGCCTCCAGCGCCTCGGCCACCGTCATGGCGTTCTCGTAGTCGGCGATGAGGTCGATGTCTCCCGTCTCGGTGTTGGCCTCGACGGGCACGGGTTGGGGTGTGTCGAAGGGCCCACTCCCGCCGGTATACCAGCCCAGGATTCGCAGGGCGTCCGGCGACAGCGGCGTGTCCGCTTTCTTCCATACCACCGGCAGCCAGCGGTAGAGACCGGTGTTCAGATCCACAACATACTTGGCCGAATCCTCTAGCGGGAACAGCTCGTTGGAGATAGCCGCAAAATTTAGCAGGTCGATTTCGGTCTGAGGGAGGTCGACGAAAGCCGCGACCCGCACCCAATCGGTTGAGTCGGGCGGGGATCCGGAGTACGTGACTCCGCCGCTGACGCCTTGGAACGGAACGGGTTCCAGGCCCTCGTCGCAGGCCGAAAGGCCCAGTGCGAGGGCGGTGGCTAGGAGAATGGTAACTTTTTTCACAATGTCTGACTTTCTTGACACAGATTGGAGGTTAACGTACTATGTATATCCCCGCCAGATCAAACCTTAGAGTCCGTCCGGCTACTCAGGATCGATGGGTAGGTGTGTCCGTCAGGATCACACCTCGCGCTATGCCCAGCAGACATACGCGAGGAGCACGTTTTTCTGACGGATTGGGGGTAACTGCCGTTGCCGGTTGTTGCCCTGACGGACGTTCGGCTCTTCCCGTCTCCGAGTTCAACGTTCCGACAGGCGCAATCGGAGGGGGTTGCGGAGGGTCTCTCCACCGCGCGGCTCCCGGCCGGCAACGGCGTGCCATGGCAAGGACGATCCGTGGAGACAGATGAGGCTAACATGGACAAGGCGCGGCACGTGCGTAGTCAGCCGGACCAGATGCTCTTGCAGAGGGCGGAGCGGTTGTTGGGCGAACTGACGGGCGTGGTCTCGGCGCGTATCGTTGCCGATACCGAGGGCCAGATCGAGGAAGTGCACGTCCTCACCGACAGCAGCCAGTCGCCGAAGCAGACGGTACGCAACGTCGAGTCGGCACTGCTCGCCCAGCTGGGCATCGAGGTCGACCATCGGAAGGTGAGCGTCGCCCAGACGCAGGGTAAGGACACGGCGTCGGCGGGCAAGATCCTGGGGATCGGTCAGATCACCGGTGTGCGGCGCTACTTGTTTGAAGGCTATGAGTTCGAGCGCAAGATGCCGCAGCACATCGTCTGCCGTGTGCGTCTGCGTCTCGACGACAAGGAATATGTCGGGGTGGCCGAGGGCACCGACATCGAGCGCGGCCGTTTGAACGCCGCGGCCGACGCGGTCCTCAACGCCCTGGAACAGGCCGAAGAGGGGACGATCGGATTCGCCCTCGACGGCATCAAGCTGATTGAGATGTTCGATCTACCGGTGGTCGTGTCGGCGGTCTACGGGCTGTCGGGCCGGACCCGGACGTACCTGGCCGGCGCCACGCCCGTCACGGAATCGCCCGAACATGCGGCGATCCTGGCGACGCTGAAGGCCACGAACCGGTGGATAGTCTCGACTCGATAGAGTCGGATTTGTCGTATCGTAGGAAAGGAGCCATATTACACGGGAATCCCGCCTGCCCCGTGGAACGGGACAGGGCCATGAGATAGTGAAAAAACCCCCGATCTCTCTAGGCGACGCGTCATAAGCGAAGCGTGAGCCGACTTAGCGGAGCGATGCGTACTGGTCCTTAGCGGATTAACCAGTACGACAATGGAAACCGC
>JBDHGH010000096.1:0-13468 GCA_039589995.1 Gemmatimonadota bacterium
TGGGATCTTCCGTCAGCACCTTGGCGACGATGGCCTGCATCGTGTTTCCGGTGTGCGGTGGATCGCCGGTGAGCATCTCGTAGGTCACCGCGCCCAACGAGTAGACGTCGGTTCGCGCATCCAGCTCGCGATCTCCCGCCGCCTGTTCCGGGCTCACGTAGTGGGGCGTACCCAACGACAGCCCGGTCTCGGTCAGTCGCGAGCCGCCCGCCTGGCTGACCGCCAGCGCGATCCCGAAGTCGGCGACCAGCGCCTGGCCGGCCTGAAGCAAGATGTTCTCGGGCTTGATGTCGCGATGCACCACACCGCGGTCGTGGGCGTACTGCAGAGCGCCGGCCACGCCTTTCGAGATGGCGACCGCTTCCTCGACGGTCACTTGCTTCTCTCGATCCAGCTTGTCCCGCAGCGTCTCGCCTTCTACGTATGGCATCACGTAGTAGAGAAACGTGTCGGCCTCGCCGGAATCGTAGAGCGGGAGGATGTTGGGGTGCTGGAGATTGGCGGTCAGCTCGATCTCCTGCAGGAATCGCTCGCCGCCGAGTATCGCCGACAGTTCCGGTCGCAGGACTTTGAGCGCGACCTTGCGATGATGCTTCAGGTCCTCGGCCAGGTAGACGGTCGCCATGCCGCCAGCGCCCAATTCACTCTCGATCGTGTAGCGGTCGGCGAGGGCCGTGGTCAATCGATCCATCACATCAGTCATCAGCTACCTTCAGTTTCAATTCTTCCAAGAATCGCTCGACTATGATCAACGGGACGCGTCCAGCCTCTTCTGATCCCGCTCATTGTCCCACCCGCTGCTCCAGTTCCTCGACGAAGTTCTGGACGAGAATCAGCCGCGGCCCAGAGTCGGCGCGCTGAGATTCGACGGCTCTAATCATGAGGAAGCGCTCGTCATCTGGTGCGACGGCGTACATGGGGTGCAACGCGCCAAGCGCGTACCGGTGGTTCGTGAACAGTTTCTCCGACGCGCCGATGGAAAACGTCGGCGTCGTCGTGACCTGCACGGCCACCATCGCGCCCTGCGCGTCTACGTAGAAGAGTTCGCGCCCGCTGTGCGACCACACCGGCGTGTGCCCACCGGACGTCGACACCGCCCACTTCCCGCCGCGGCTGTCCGGGAACGTAACGACATAGACCTCTGTCCTTCCTGTTTCGTCGGACGAGTAGGCCAGCAAGCGCCCGTCCGGGGAAATCGCCGGACTCAGTTCCATGGACGGGGTGGCCACCAGCTCCAGAGGCACCGAGTCCTGGCCGGGGCGAATGGCCAGGATATCGCCTTTGCCCGCGAGGTTGATATTCGTGCGATAGACCAGCCACTGGCCATCAGGTGACCGACTGGGCGCCACGACACCGCGCTCGTCGGTCACCGTCGGCACCGCCTGACCACTCCCGTCGGCGGGCCTCGTGAAGAGCCCGGAGTCGGAGACCAACAGCAGCGAATCGCCGTCCGGCGTCCACGCCGAATGAAAGACCCTCGTTCCCTCAAAGGTCAGTCGGTTCGCAGGCGTTCCATCTAGCCGCTTAACCCACAGGTCGCCTTCGTACGCGATCGCCAAACGTGTCCCGTCGGGGGACAAGGCCGGAAACGCGAAGCGCTCCACCCACGCGGGATCAATAGGTTCAGCCACGTCATCCCGGCTGACCCACACCAGCTCGAATTGCCGTTGCGCCCCCGCGGTCAAGTACAAAAGCGAGCCGGAGGCGGACAGGGTAAACTCAGTGTGCGATGACCCCCACACCATGACGCCCTGCAGAACGGCGACGGGGGCCCCGGGTTCGAGCGTTCGCAGGTCGAACGGCGCTGCCAGCAAGGTGCCGTCGGCCGTCGTATGGACGATGTGCCCCGACCTCGCGTACCGGGCGGCGGTACCGGTGAGGATCTCCCGAACCGCACCCCCTTCGGGTCCGACTACGGCGATGCGGCTCTGGTTGGCGATACTGCGCCGGACCGTGAGCAGCAGTCCCCGCCCATCGGGCAGCGCAGTCGGCTGGATCTGCACGCCGTCGCCCGGAGCGGTCACGGCCTCAGGTTCACCGCCACCGGCAGGCACACGGTAGATCACCTGTGCATGGGCGAAGTACAGGCTGCCGTCCGAGCCCCACGCGGGATCTCGGCCCGAGGTCGCGATCGTAAACGGCGGCCCACCCGCGAGCGAAACCGTCTGGATGGCCTCGCCGCTCTGGAACGCCACCACGGTTCCGTCCGGCGACAACGCTGGCGCCCTCGCGCCCACTGTCCCGGGTATGCGTACCGGCTCTAGGCTGGCAAGCGATCGCTGCCACAACTGGCTACCGCTGTCCGGGGCCTGGCCCACGTACACGATTCGCGTGCCGTCGGGAGCCAGCGCGATGTCTACGCTGTTATCGGTCGCCAGCAGGACCGAGACATCGGACGTCATGTCGAATCGCGCCACAGCCGGCGCGGGCTCGGGGCGCAGCCAGCTCCAGGCGGCGAGGGCGGCGGCAAGGACGGTGCTGGCAGCGAGGATCGTGGTAACGGCAGCTCTTCGGTACAGCGGTACGGCGGCAGGCGCGAAGGACCCGACGGCGCCGACGGTCACGAACCCCGGGTTTTGCAGGGCCGCCACAAACTCCGCGGCCGTCGCGAAGCGGTCAGCGGGGAGCTTCTCCAGGGCCTTCGCCACGGCGGCAGCGACGTTGGGCGGCACCGACTTCCGCGTCTTTGTGACGGGCTGCGCCTCCTCCGTCACGATCTTCATGATGATCTGCTGCGCCGAATTCCCCACGTGCGGAGGATCGCCGGTCAACATCTCGTAGAGCACGCTGCCTAGCGAGTAGATGTCCGACCGGTTCGTCAGGTCTTTCTCCGCCGTCGCCTGCTCCGGCGACATATAGTAGGGCGTGCCCAACGATAGACCCGTCTCGGTCATGCGACCGCCGGCCGCTGCGCTCACCGCCAACGCGATCCCGAAGTCGGCCACCACGGGGCGACCGTCGTGCAATAGAACATTCTCGGGCTTGATGTCTCGGTGAATCACGGCCTGGCGATGCGCGTAGTCCAGCGCGTCCGCGACCTCGACCGTTAGCTTCACGGCCTCGTCGATGCCGAGCTGCGTCTCGCGATCGAGCTTATCGCGCAGCGTCTCGCCCTCGATGTAGGGCATCACGTAATAGAGGAACCCGTCAGCCTCGCCCGAATCGAACAGCGGTAAGATGTGGGGGTGCTGTAGGCTGGCCGTGGTCTTGATCTCCTGCAAAAACCGATCAGCGCCCAGTACGGCGGCGAGCTCGGGCTTCAGGACCTTGAGGGCGACGTTGCGGTCGTGTTTGAGATCCTCCGCCAGGTACACGGTGGCCATGCCACCCTGGCCCAGCTCGCGCTCGATCTTGTAGCGGTTGGCCAGAGCGCTCGTTAGACGGGAGGTGATCTCGTTCAATTCCCCATCCTCTCCCGCAATTCCTCGAACCAGTTCATCACCACCAGGTACCGCGATACCGCCGAGGACTCGGAAGCACCGGCGTTGGGGACGAGGACGACGAAGCGATCGCCGTCGGGATGGAGATCCCAGCCCTGCCCCGTTTCGAGAGCGCGCACGGCCTTCGCGGTGCCGACCCGCACGCCTTGATCCCGGATCACTTCTACGGCGAACAGCGTGTCGACCCCCGAGGTTCGACGCCAGAAGTAGAGCGTTCTCCCGTCGGGAGACCACTTGGGCCACACCCCTCCGCCGGACGAGACCCGCCACTCTCCGACGGGTGTGGGGAAATCACGTAGCCAGACCTCCGGGGACCCCGTCTTGTCGGACACGTGGGCGGCGATGGATCCGTCAGGGGAAAGCGTGAATTCGTCTTCGTCCCACGGCGCCTGCAGGTAGGGTTCGGGTTCAGAGTCTCCCGAGAGTGAGTGCAAAACCAGGTCGTCGTTCCCCGCCTCGTCGGAGGTGAACACGATCAGGTCGTCTTCGAGCCAGGCAAGGGGCGCCTGGTTCCCCGGTCGGCTCAACACCAGCTCGGCCGGGCCGCTATTGTCCGCCGGCTTGACCCACAGATCCTCCGCGTCGCTGCCTTCCCCCTCGTTATTGAAAAGGATACGCTTTCCGTCCGGAGACCACACCGGATCGTCGTTGTCCTCCTCGAACGTGACCTGCGTTCTCGAGTTCGTCACGAGGTCGTACGTATACAGGTCGTGGCCATCGTCACTCGTAACCTCGAAAGCGATGGTACGTCCGTCAGGTGAGAAGCTGGGGTTCCGCATCGCTTCTGGTGGGAGACGAAGGGTATCCGCCCCTCCATCCATGTTGATAATCGACAGCAATTGACCGCTTCCTCCGCCGAACCCCTCGCCCTCGAAGTGAACGAGCACGCCGTTTCGTGACAGGGAGTATCCTCTGCGGAAGTTCGTGGCCCCAACTCGGTCGAGGACACGCATCGGAGGGCCGGTGATCGTATGGCTCCCCTCATCGAACGGTGCAGCGAAAAGGCCGCCAGCCTGGCTAACGTACAGCAGGATGCCGGGGTCGACGTACGTGGGGTGACGACCGTCCGGTACGACCGTCCAGGAAGTGTCGGCGGCAAAGTCGACGAAGACGATGCCGCCTTGAAATCTGCTCACGAGAACGCCCGAACCGTCCGGCAGCAGCCGGGGAATGCCCCGCAGACCGTTGAACTGCTCGACGGGACCGCCGGCGCTGTGAACGCGGTATAGAACGCCGCCCTGCAGCGTATAGAAGACGATCGTTTCGTCATCTCCCCAATGGGCGAAGAACGGGTTGATCGCGTCGTCGTCCACAAGCGTCAGCGAGCTGCCACCGGACACCGCCACTTTCACGAGCGTGTTGTCGGTAACATTGGTGAACACTATCCACTGACCGTCCGGAGAGAAACTGGGAGAGAGGCCGTCCTCAGTGCCGGGCACCATACGGAAGTCGGCCTCGCCGAGCCTGCGGACGAAAATCGCTCGCGTTCCATCGATAGTACCGGAGACGGCGAGTGCGGACCCGTCGGGTGAGATGACCACATCCTGCCCTTCCTCAGGGGAGACGGCTCCGAGACTGAGGTCGAGCCGGGCGACCGGCGCGTCAGCTGGCCGCCTCAGCCAACCCCACACTGTCGTGAACAGCAACAGCAACGCGAAGGCAGCAACCGCCGGCAGCGCCACGCGGCGTCGCCAACCGGTGTCCGGTACGCTGACGCCGGTGGCCTGCGTCGTCGCCAGCACGAACGCCGGATTGGCCAGCGCCTCCGCGAAATCGGCGGCGCTTCCGAAGCGGTCCGCCGGCAACTTCGCCAACGACCTCTCAACGGCCGCGGCCACGTTGGGCGGAACCGAGCGACGCAGCTTCGTGACGGACTGCGCCTCCTCCGTCACGATCTTCATGATGATCTGCTGCGCCGTTGAACCGACGTGGGGCGGATCGCCTGACAGCATCTCGTACAGCACGCAGCCCAGCGAGTAGATGTCAGACCGGCCCGTGATCTCCTTCTCTGCCGTCGCCTGCTCGGGGCTCATGTAGTGGGGCGTACCCAAACTCAAACCGGTTTCTGTCATCCTTCCGCCCGCCGCCGCGCTCACGGCCAGTGCGATCCCGAAATCGGCGACCACGGGCCGCCCGTCGTGGAGCAGGATATTCTCGGGCTTGATGTCCCGGTGGATGACAGCGTTGCGGTGAGCGTAATCGAGAGCGTCAGCAACCTCCGTCGCCAGCTTCACCGCCTCCTCGATGCCGAGCTGAGTTTCGCGATCGAGCTTGTCCCTCAGCGTCTCACCTTCGATGTAGGGCATGACGTAGTAGAGGAAGCCGTCGGCCTCGCCCGAATCGAACAGCGGCAGGATGTGAGGGTGCTGCAGGCTCGCCGTGGTCTTGATCTCCTGCAAGAACCGATCGGCCCCCAGTACGGCGGCCAGCTCGGGTTTCAGGACCTTGAGCGCAACTTTACGGTCGTGCTTGAGGTCCTCCGCGAGGTACACGGTGGCCATGCCGCCCTCGCCCAGCTGGCGCTCGATGGTGTAGCGCTCGGCGAGCGCGGCCTTCAGCCGATCGACAGCGTCGTTCATCACTCCACCCCCGAGTTCAACTCTTCGAACACATTGTCGATCACGAACACGCGATGCGGCCTCCTCTCGTATAGCCAGCGCACGAAGATGAACCGCTGGCCGTCCGGAGCCACGGTGTACTCCCTATTGTACGTGCTGGAACGGTAATCTCGGGCCGAGAAAAGGACCCGCGGCTCTCCGTAAGTGAATGTTGAGCCTTCGGTGATCGGCACACTCACGAGATCGTTGTTGCCGTCGCGATAGAAGAGCTCCTCGCCACTTTGCGCCCACATCGGTTCGCTGCCGCCGTTGGGCGAAATCATCCAGCTGCCGTCCTGAGTGTTTGGGAACGGGCGAACCCAGATTTCCGACCGACCCGTCTCCAGCGACGCGTATGCGAACCAGCGGCCGTTGGGAGACACGCCAGGATTGCTCTCTTGAGCGTGGGAAACGACCAGCGGTTCCGGGTCGCCCTCACCGTTCGTGCGAACCGCATACAGGTCGCCGGCGCCACCGCCGCCGATTCGGTGCACCAGCCATTCCCCGTCGGGCGAGTAGGCGACCTCGTGCACCTGCCAGTTGTGTTCCAGGAGCAACTCCGCGGATCCGGTCCCATCCGCCCGGCGCCGATAGGCCTTGCGAAGACCGTCACGACCGGAGATGAAGGTGACATACTGACCGTCCGGTGACCACCCGGGCCGGAACCCACCTTCGAAAGTCAGCTTGGTCATAGTGCCGCTATCGAGATCCTTGATCCAGATCTCGGCTCCCAGCGTGACGGCCAGCCGCGTGCCATCCGGAGACAGCATCACGCGCCCACCGCCACCACCACCCAGCTGGTCGGTCCATGCGGGATCGACCGGCTCGACGGTGCCGTCCCGCGACACCCACACCACCTCGGTCGTGTTCCGTTGACCGCCCCCGCTCGTGCCCATCAGAGTCCCGGTCAGCGAGATCGTCAGGTCAGGCACGAAGTGCGGCGCCCCGACGGCCCCCAGCCGGACCTGCTCGGTGAGAATCCGGGCTTCGCCGTGGAGAGTCATCTCCTGTGGATCGAACAACTGGAACATGACCGCCGAATTGGGCCAACTGACATAGAGGAGATGGCCCGATACCGCGTACAGACCATACAGCGCAGAAACGAGCACCCTGTGATCGCCGGTGGAGACATCGGCGACCGCGACGTCCGTCATATCCTGATCATTCGAATACTTGATGACGAACAGTACGCGGTTCCCGTCGGGCAACACCTGCGGCCACAAGTGTTCCTTCTCGCCGCGGGCGCTGTCGACCTGGGTGAACGGCTCCGGCGTGCCACCGCTCGCTCGAACGCGCACGAGTCCCTGGTCTTCATACCCGTCGGCGTAGATGAACCCGTCAGATCCCCACGACGCACCGGCGTGTCCCACGTCTGTACGGGCTATGGGAACGGCCTCGCCGCCATCCACCGGCACGATCTTGAGCGTACCCCTGGGGCTGAAGAACCCGACGGACTCCCCATCAGGCGAAAAGAAGGGAGCCTCCGCACCTCGGGTGCCTGGAAGCCGTCGCGCGCGCAGCTGATCGCGATCCCGAACCAGCAGTTCGCGCCTCCCGCCCTCGCCTTCGTGGATGTAGACCAGACGTGACCCATCAGGTGAGATAGCCAAGCGTGCGAACCACCCACCGATCTCCTCCCCATCAGGGAGAGACATCATGTAACGTCGGACCTGCGCGACGGGCTCGGGACGCGGCCGCAGCCAACCCCAGACCGCTGTAAGGGCAGCGAGCGCGGCGAGAACAGCGAAGGCCGCGGTCAGACGGTTCCAGCGCGGCCCGGTAGGCACGCTCGCGACATCCGTCGCTTGGAAACGAGCCGTCGTGAACGCAGGGTTGGCGAGCGCTGCGGCGAAGTTGGCCGCCGTGTCGAAACGGTCTGCGGGTAGCTTTTCGAGCGCCTGTGCCACCGCCGCGGCGATGTTCGTTGACACGGACTTCCGCGTCCTGGTGACGGGCTGTGCCTCCTCCGTCACGATCTTCATGATGATCTGCTGCGCCGAGCTCCCCACGTGTGGCGGGTCACCCGTCAGCATCTCGTACAGCACGCTGCCCAGCGAGTAGATGTCCGACCGGTTCGTGAGGTCTTTCTCCGCCGTCGCCTGCTCCGGCGACATATAGTAGGGCGTGCCCAGTGACAGACCCGTCTCGGTCATGCGACCGCCGGCCGCAGCACTCACCGCCAGCGCGATACCGAAGTCGGCGACCACCGGACGGCCGTCGTGCAGCAAAATATTCTCGGGCTTGATGTCCCGGTGGATCACATGGTTTCGGTGCGCGTAGTCGAGAGCGTCCGCCACCTCTGTCGCCAGCTTCACTGCCTCCTCGATACCGAGCTGCGTTTCTCGATCCAGCATATCCCGCAGTGTCTCACCTTCGATGAAGGGCATCACGTAGTAGAGGAAACCGTCGGCCTCTCCCGAATCGAACAGCGGCAGGATGTGGGGGTGCTGCAGACTCGCCGTCGTCTTGATCTCCTGCACGAAGCGGTCGGCGCCCAGCACGGCGGCCAGCTCGGGCTTCAAGACCTTTAGCGCCACTTTGCGGTCGTGCTTGAGGTCCTCCGCCAGATACACGGTGGCCATGCCGCCTTCGCCCAGCTCACGCTCGATCGTGTAGCGCTCGGCGAGCGCGGCGGCTAATCGGTCGAGCACCTCGCTCATCCCCCCACCTTGTCCTCGAGCTCGTCGAAGAAGTTGAGCACCAGCACCGGGTTCCCGCCTTCCGTTTGGAAGGGGAGGTTCCGGATCATTATGAACCGCGCGTCATCGCTCGTGACGTCATAGCGCCGATGCGCGATATCGCTCTGGTGTGCCGTGATGTCGAAGAGCTGCCGTTCGCCCAGTACATCGAAGACGGGATCCGTGCGAACCTCAGCCACCATCAGCCGCCCGGTACTCTTATAGAAGAGTTCCCTACCGCTGTGGGCCCACAACGGTTCCTGACCGCCCGCCACCGAGACGAGCCACCGCTGGTCGCCAGTATTCGGGAACGGTACCACGTAGACCTCTGGTCGGCCTGACTCGTTCGAGGTATACGCAAGCCACTTGCCATCCGGCGACAACGCGGGCTGTGCTTCCGTGAAGGCCGTTGCCACGAGTGGGGTCGTGCTGGTGTCGGCGCCAGGGCGCACGCCCAGGATTTCGCCGGCGCCGGCACTATCGTCCCGCGTCGCCATCACCAGCCACGTTCCGTCCGAGGACAGGATACCGCTTGCCCAGGCATGATCCGCCGGCCAGACCAACTCGGTTTCACCGCTCCCGTCGGCGCGCCGGCGGTAGAACGCCGTCGCCCCGCCCCGGTCGGAGAGAAAGAGCAGCGACTGGCCATCGGGATACCAGAGTGGACGGGAGTTGCGACCCTTGCCAAACGTCAGTTTCAGCCGCTGCGCCCGATCGATGGGCGTGATCCAGATGTCTTCCGACACGCCATCGAAGATGCTGGCCGCTAATCGGCTGCCATCCGGCGAAAGCGCGAGGTAGCGAAAGTCGGCTCCGGTCCAATCCGGGTCGACCACCTGCTCCTTGCCCTCGCGATCGACCCAGACGATCGACTCTCCCCATCCTTCACCGGGCATGTACAGCAGGATGCCGTTGTCGGAGACCGTGAACTGGGCGTCCCCGAAGGGACCCACCCACAGTCCATCGAGGATCGACACGGGGGGTCCGGTTGCCCGAAGCCTGGTCTCGTCGAACGGGACGGCTATCATGGAGCCGTCGCCGTGTGCAATCAGGAGGTGCCCGGACGCGGTGTACCGGGCGTAGACCCCAGGTCCGACCGGGGTCCGCTCGCCCGTTTCGAAGTCGACCACGTTGATCTCCGAACCGTCCGTGCCGGCAAACATCGTGAAGAGCATCCCGCGACCATTCGGGAGCGCATCGACCCACAACGGTACCAGGGAGCCCGCGCCCGCGCGAAAAACGGTATCGGGCGGCCCTCCGTTAGGTGCTCTCACGCGGACGATCGCACGATCGACATCGCCTCCCGGTGAATCGCCGGCGAGGAAGTAGATGTACCCATCGTCGCTCCAGTCGACGGGCGGATACCCCATTCCGATCGTGTTTGCCGGGCCCCCGTCTAGCGATAGGACCCGAACGGGGCCAGGCGCAGCACCAAGGCTCGTCGTCGCAAAGGCCACGGATCGTCCGTCCGGCGAGAAAGTCGGGTCGGCCGCCCGCTCGGTACCGGCGATCATGACGCTCTCGAGCGCGTCGAGCTCACGAAGCCAGAGCGAGGCGCCGGGTGCTTCCGGTCCGGGGCCATTGAACAGGAGCCGGGTCCCGTCGGGCGAGAGGGCGATACTCTTGCCCGCGCTGTACCGCAGATCCGGCAACGTGACCTCGAATCGGATGACCGGTGGCGCCACCGGTGATCGCAGCCAACCCCATGCGGCGAGGACGATGGCGAGGACCGCGGTGACGGCGATGATCGCGGTAGCGGCGGAACGGCGGTACGACGGTACCGCGGTAGCAGCCGCCGACGCGCCGGTGGCCATCGTGGCGAAGGCGGGGTTCTGCAGCGCCGCCGCGAACTCGGCCGCACTCGCGAACCGATCGGCCGGCAGCTTCTCTAACGCCTTCGATACCGCCGCCGCGACGTTCGGTGGAACCGACTTCCGTGTCTTTGTGACGGGCTGCGCCTCCTCCGTCACGATCTTCATGATGATCTGCTGCGCGGACGAGCCCACGTGCGGCGGATCGCCGGTGAGCATCTCGTACAAGACGCAACCCAGCGAGTAGATGTCCGACCGATTCGTGATGTCTTTTTCCGCCGTCGCCTGTTCGGGCGACATATAGTAGGGCGTGCCCAACGACAGACCCGTCTCGGTCATGCGACCGCCGGCCGCAGCACTCACCGCCAACGCGATACCGAAGTCCGCAACCACGGGACGGCCGTCGTGCAGCAGGATATTCTCGGGCTTGATGTCCCGGTGAATTACAGCGTTGCGGTGCGCGTAATCGACGGCGTCGGCAACGTCCGTCGTCAGCTTCACCGCCTCGTCGATGCCCAGCTGCGTCTCGCGGTCCAACTTGTCGCGCAACGTCTCGCCTTCGATGTAGGGCATGACATAGTAGAGGAAACCGCCGGCTTCGCCCGAATCGAACAGCGGTAGGATGTGAGGATGCTGCAGGCCAGCCGTCGTCTTGATCTCTTGCACGAAACGCTCGGCGCCCAGCACGGCGGCCAGTTCGGGCTTCAGGACCTTCAGCGCGACGTTGCGGCCGCGTTTGAGGTCATGTGCGAGATAAACGGTGGCCATGCCGCCTTCGCCAAGCTGGCGCTCGATCGTGTAGCGCTCGGCGAGTGCTGTGGCCAAACGATCGAGCACCTCAGTCATCGGGCGATCTTTTCCTTGAACTCCTCGATCCAGTTGAAGACGAAGACGACATCTTCCCGGATCGATTCGTTGGAGCCGATCATCACGAACTGGCTATCGTCGGGGGTGAGGTCGTAGACGGCGTGGTAGTGGTCGCCGGCGAAGTTCGACGCATCGAAGAGAACCTGCGGCGATTCCATCTCGAACGACTCGCTTCCACCGACGGAGCGTACGACCATCTCGCCACGCGGCGTTCGGTAGAACAGCTCGCGGCCGCTGTTCGCCCAGCGCGGCTCGATACCCCCGTCCACCGATACCTGCCACCGGGCCCGGTCGGCGTCCGGGAAGGGGCGCACATAAACCTCTTCGCGACCTGACTCGTTCGAGACGTAGGCCAGCCAGCGCGAGTCCGGCGAGAGAGCCGGCGCATATTCGTCGAAGACGGCCCCGACGATCAGCTGAGAGGCGGTGTCCTGGGCCGGTCGTATCGCCCGGATATCCCGGGTGCGTGTACCCGAACTGCCCTTTCGGAAGACGATCCAGTTGCCGTCGCGCGACCAGAAGCCCTCGTTGACCACATCATCGGCCAGCAGGCGCTCGGCCGGTGCGCTGGCGTCCGCCCGAACGCTCCACATCGAGACGTTGGTTTCCCGGTTCGTGATGAACGTGACCGAGCGGCCATCGGGCGCCCACGCCGGTCGATTGTTCGTCGTCCCCTCGAAGGTTAGGCGAACCAGCGGGCCAGTATCCATCTGCTTCACCCAGATGTGGGTCCCCTCGCTGCTCGTCGCCGTGACTGCCAGGCGCGTGCCGTCGGGCGAAAGAACGAGGTTGTCGAAATCGCCCAGCCAATTGGGGTCGACCAGCGTCCAGTTGCCCTCGCGATCGACACGGACCACCTGCTCGTCGCCGGCGCCACCGCCGGACTGGTACACCAGGTGGCCGTTCCTCGAGACGTCGAACAGCCCAACACCCGCATAGCTGTCGATCCCCACGCCTTCCTCGACCACCGTCGGCGGTCCTGTGATCTCGAGACGTCCCTCGTCGAACGGCAGTGCGACCAGCGAGCCGTCGTACGTCACGTAGAGCACGTGACCCGTGGGCAGGTAGCGTGCGACCACGCCTTCCATGCGCGAGAGCATCGTGCCTGTCTCGAGGTCGAGGATGCCGATCTCGGCGTCGGCGATGGAGCCGTGCCAGATCTGGACCAGCGCACCCTTGGCCGATGGCAGGATGTGCGGCCACTCGTGCTCGCTCTCCCCGCTAGCCGTGTCGGGAAGACTGACCGCCTCCAGGGGTCCACCGCCGGGGCGCGCCCGTACCAGACGTCCGTTTGCGATGCTGAAGTAGAGCATTCCGTCGGTCCCCCAGTCCACACCCCAGGGATTCACGGAATCGGACGCGACGGTCTGAGAAGGGCCGCCGTCCGCCGGCATGATCTTCAGATCGCCGGGCTCTCCAGTGATGAAAGCGATGTTCTGGCCATCAGGAGAAAAAACCGGCGCTCGCACGCCCTCGGTGCCCGAAAGCGGCCGAGCGTTCAGTTCATCGAAGCGCCGCACCCAGAGTTGCGGCGCTCCCGTTCCTTGGGCGGCCGGTCCGACGTAGACGATGCGAGACCCGTCCGGCGAAATCGCGAATCGCTTCGTCCGAGCACGCTGAATCATCTCTTCTTCCGGGAACGCGATGCCCAGGCGGAGAACCGTCTTGGGCGTGGGGCGCAGCCATCCCCACAAAGACGATCCAAGTAGCACTACGAGCAAGAAACCGAGTGCCGCAGTCAGCCACGTTGGGCTACCTCGCCGCTCCTCGCTTGCGGTGGGTGCCGCGACCTGAATCGTGGGCGCGGTGAAGTTGGCGTTGGTCACCGCGTGGGCGAACTCGCCGGCGCTGCCGAAACGATCGGCCGGAACTTTCGCCAACGCCTTGGCGATCGCCGCCTCGACGTTTGGCGGTATGGTCTTCCGGCTGCGGCCCACGGGCGACGGTTCGTCCGAGACTATCTTCGCGATGATCGCTTGCAGGTTCGAGCCGGTGTGTGGCGGATCGCCCACCAGCATCTCGTAGACCATGGCACCCAGCGAGTAAACGTCGCTGCGGGCGTCGATTTCGCGGTC
>JBDHGH010000097.1:0-13430 GCA_039589995.1 Gemmatimonadota bacterium
TGGTCGATGATCACCTGGGCGCCGTTGGCAAAGTCGCCGAACTGCGCTTCCCAGAGAACCAGCGCGTGAGGTTCGTCCATGGCGAATCCGTACTCGAAGCCCAGCACGCCGAACTCGCTCAAGGGACTGTCGATGACCTCGAAGAACTCTTGCTTGTCGCGCACATGATTGAGGGGCACGTAGCGTTGTTCGCTTTTCTGATCGATCCACGAGGCGTGGCGTTGCGAGAACGTCCCGCGGTTGCTGTCCTCGCCTGACAGGCGAACCGGGTGCCCCTCGACGAGCAGAGTCCCGAAAGCCAACGCTTCGGCGGTCGCCCAGTCGAAGTTCTCGCGGGTCTCGAACATCTTGGCTTTCGTCTTCAGCTGCCGCTTGATCTTGCTGTTGACCTGAAAGCCGTCGGGAACCGTGGTTAGCGCCGCGCCAATTTCCCCGAGTACGTCAACGGCGACGCCGGTTTTGCCTCGCGGCGCATCGTAGCCCTGCATGGGCTCCAGGCCCGACCATGCGCCTTCCAGCCAATCGGCTTTGCCCGGTTTGTAGCTCTTGGAGGCAGCGAGGGCGGCCTCGAGCTTCTCCTGCCATCGATCGACCAGCGCTTCGGCATCGGCCTTGGAGATGACGCTCTCCTCGACAAGCTGCTCGGCGTAAATCTCTCTCGTGGTGGGATGCTGCTTGATCGCCTGGTACATCAGCGGCTGTGTGAAGGCCGGCTCGTCTCCTTCGTTGTGGCCATGCCGCCGGTAGCACCACATGTCGATGATCGCATCCCGTTTGAAGATCTGACGGAACTCCATCGCGAAGGCCGCCGCCTGAACAACCGCCTCGGGATCGTCGCCGTTCACGTGCACGATGGGCGCCTGGACGGCCTTGGCCAGGTCCGATGGGTACGGGCTGGACCGCGCGGCCATCGGATTGGTGGTGAACCCAATCTGGTTGTTTATGACCAGGTGCACCGTGCCACCGGTCTCGTAGCCCTCGAGTTCGCTGAGTTGCAGCGTTTCGGCAACCACGCCCTGTGCCGCGAACGCCGCATCGCCGTGCATAAGCAGACCCAGAACGTGACACCGGTTCACGTCGCCACGCTGATGCTGGCTTGAGCGGACTTTGCCGACCACAACCGGGTCGACGGCTTCGAGATGGGACGGGTTGGGAACGAGCGATAGATGCATGCTCACTCCCTGAATATTGCGGTCGGTGGAGGTACCCAGGTGATACTTCACATCGCCCGAGCCGCCAATTTCGTCCGGAGTCGAGGCGCCGCCTTGGAATTCGTGGAAGATCGCATCGAGAGGCTTCTGCATCACGTTGGCCAGCACGTTGAGGCGTCCGCGATGCGCCATGCCGAGGACGGTCTCCCGCACATCCAACTCGGCTGCTCGCTGCAGGATCGTCTCGAGAGCAGCGATGGCCGACTCGGCACCCTCGAGGCCGAATCGCTTCGTTCCCGTATACTTGCGGTCGAGGAACTTCTCGAACGTCTCGGCTGCGGTCAGCCGCTCGAGGATGGTGACCTTGTCCTCGTCCTTGATTCTGCTGTGCTGCAGAACCCCTTCCATGCGCAGCTGGATCCAAGCCTTTTGAGCCGGATCCTGAAGATGCATGTACTCCAAACCGATCTTGCCGCAGTAGTCCCGGCGCAGGACCGAGACGATCTCGCGCATATTGGCGCTTTCCAGCCCGAGCACACCGTGGAGATAGATCGGCCGATCCATGTCGGTCTCGGCGAAGCCGTAGCTCGCCGGATCGAGTTCCTCGTGGGGCTCGTCGGGGGCCAATCCGAGGGGATCGAGGTCGGCCTCCAGATGACCGCGCACACGGTAGGATCGTATGAGCATCAGAGCGCGTACCGAGTCGAGGGCTGCCGTACGCGCGTCTTCGCCCAGAGACGGCACGGCCTCGGCCACGGGCGCCGTCGGCGAGGCGCCGTTCGACAGAGACTCGAGCCACCCGCGGGCTTCGGGGTCCAGATCCCGGAAGACATCCCGCCAGCCGGGATCGACCGAACCCGGATCGGCCTGGTAGTCGCGATACAGCTCGGCGACCGCCTGGGCGTTTGGGTACGTGACAGTGGACATATCTATTCTACCTCGTTGGCGGACCCGCCCCGTACGTCCCCCGTGCGGCCCGTGCTTTCGTTGCCGGGCCTGCGATTCTACCACCTATCCAGCCCAATACGCCAGTGAGCGTTCCTTCGGGGCTTCGTCGGTCGTGCGGTCCACGGGACTAGCGAGCGGAGCGCTTCGACCACCCTTTGGAGTGTCGGAGGTGCTTGGCCGAATCGAAGCGAGCCTGCTCCAAGACGGCGTTAAGGTCGCTGATCTCGAGGAATTGCCCATAGCTGCGGAAATCACTGCCATGAGGGACTACGAGGCGGCCATCGGGGAAGACCATGGCGTAGAGCCGATCGAGAGTCGCGTGATCCAGGAAGTTGACCTTGATGGTCGCCGCTCCCTCCAGGCTTCGGCGCAGAGCGGCGAACTCTTCGTCGCCGACCAGAAGATCATCCCACTCGACCTCGACCATGGCCCTGGGAAATGCCTGGAAGATGTTGTAGAAGACCCTCGCCTGCGTGGAGCGAGCGTAATTCTCCGCCAACCGCAAGATGTTTGG
This sequence comes from Gemmatimonadota bacterium, assembly GCA_039589995.1. Taxonomy (GTDB): domain Bacteria; phylum Gemmatimonadota; class Gemmatimonadetes; order Palauibacterales; family KS3-K002; genus JBDHGH01. The sequence goes on from JBDHGH010000097.1 coordinate 2,614, forward strand.
AACATCTTCGAGATTATGGCGCGTCACGGGGGTGCACACCTTAACATCGATTCGTGGATGCTCGCGCAACATCTGCAGCGCACTCATCACAGCCGAGAAGTGACCCTTATCTTTGGTGCGGCGGTTTACTTCCTCGCGCGAGCCATCCAGTGGCAACGATATGAGATCGATGCAGTTCGCCACGTCGGACAAGAAGGATAGGTCGAGTTGATCTCCCGTCGTCGACAGCGCGACCTCGAGATCGATTGCCTTGGCGTGCTGGATAAGGCTGCGCGTGTCGGGGCGTTTGAGTGGGTCACCCCCGGTGAAGACGATACGACTGGCCCCCACATCTTTCACCTTCGAGATGATCTCCCGGCCGGTGTCGGTGTCTACAGGATTCTCGAAGTCCTGCGGGCCCCAGCAGTAGGGACACTCCTGGCTGCACTCGGAGGTCACATGGAAATCGATGGTCGCGACCTTGGCTGCCATGGCTCGTCGGCACCGCTAGCGCCGTAACAACTTGAAGGCGATATCGCGGCCGAATCCTTCGGCGAGCGCCAGTCGAATCCACAGCATGGCCATGGGCTCCAACAAGCGGGCGTTCGCGAGAGGGCCCGCGTCAACAGCCTCGAAGCCAAGTTCCTCGGAGAGCGTCTGGACGACTGACTTCGCTTCCGGGTCGTCGCCGCAAACGAACATGGTAGCATGCTGGTCGCCAAACGCCGGGTTCTCGAGGTTGTTGGCGCCGATGGTGTTGAAAGCCTTGACCACACGAGCATCCGGCGCCCACGTGGCCACCAACTCGGAGCCACTTGTGGTGTGGTCCGTTGCCAGTTCGAGGCCGGGGGCGATGGGGTTCGTGGCATCTACAAGGATCTTGCCACGCAGGTCTGTGCCCCTGACCACGTCTTCTGCCACATCCCACGGAATCGCCAGTACGACGACATCGGCGGCAGCGACGGCGTCTGCAACACTCCTCGCGGAGGCAGTCGGCCCCGTTTCTTTCAATAGCACCTGGACTTTGTCGGCTTGTGCGTTTCTAACTCCGAACGTTATCTCATGGCCGCCAGCGCCCCACAGGCGACCGAGGTTTCCACCGACATTTCCCACTCCAATTATCGCAATTCTCATCTATTCTCTCTCGCTAAGCTTGGGCTATCCCAACGAGCGCTATCTCCGGGTCCAGTGATTCTCCAAGAGCACGTCGTACTCTTTTCCAGGTGCCGCAAGCTCGAACACCTCATCGAACGTGTCCGTGTCTTGAATCGTCAGCGTGATGCGCGCGCGCCAGCCGGACGGGAGGTTTTCGAGGCTCTCAGAAGTAAGAACGAAGCGATCTCCACCATTTGACGCATCGAGGCTGTATTGATTTACAAAGCCCTCGCTATGGAATTCACGCAGTACAAGGGTCTCTCTGACCCGGTCGTAACTAAATATGGCCCAGTCGCGATGAACCTCTCCCTCGGGATTGGCGGGCTGGGGCTCGAAAGTCGACGTGTTATGGGCGAACAGGTAAGTCTCGCCCATGATGAACTCGTACTCGCGCTCGCCGGTTCCCACCCCGGACGACCCGGTCTCCCTTCCCTGCCAGGCACCGACGAGGAATCTCAAGGGCTCCCAATGGTCCCTCTCACCTTCCTCCTGGCCGGACAGCGGGGTGGGCGACAGCGTACACAGGGCGACGAAAAACAGACCGCGAAACATCATGAGCCTATCCAACGTTCAACGTTGAGCTAGTTTCCCCCGCCCTCTTCCGCTAGCGACTTGTAGTATTCCTCGACCAGCTCGCGGTAGCCTTCGGGCACCTCATCGGAGCCCGTCAGCAACAGTTCGCGAGCTTCGGCACCGCCCAGCTCGCGCCGCAGTACATACTCGAATTCCTTCAGCCCTTGGATGACCTGGGCCTGCAACTCCGCCAGGCCTCGCGGGTCACCGTACGGACGGTCGCGCTCGAGTTGTCGCAGACGCTCGACGATCCCATCGAGCTCGCCGGTGTCGACCCCCTCCTGGCGCAGCTGGTCGCGTAGACGTTCCGCCTGCTCGCGGCGCTCTCCGAATTCGCGACGGAACTGACGCACGTCGCCGTCGTTGAAGCCAGGGAATCCATCTCGCGTATCCGTCGCCTCCTGCGGTTGGCCGCTCCGATTGCCCCCGGCGGGTTGGCCCTGCTGCTCGCCACCCTGCTCGCCCTGCTGCTGTCCCTGTTGTTCACCTTGCTGCTCCTGCCCCGACTGTTGCTGCGTGCGTTCCTCGAGCGACTCGAGAGAGCGCACGAGGTCGCGTGTATCGTCGAGAGTACGAGCCAGGCGTTGCTCCTTCGTCTCGCCGATGGCGGACCGCGCATCTTCGATCTTGTCCCTTAGCTCATCGATGTCCGAGGAGATCTGTTCCTCGAAATTGCGAGCATAGTCAGGCGAGCGCTGTTGGACCACGCCGCGGGAGTAGCGAATCTTATCCTCGAGCTTGTCGTCGCGAATCTGGTTCGCCGCTTCCTGCAGTTTGCGTGAAGCGTCGCGCTGTTCGCGCCGCGAAGCACGCGCCAAACGATCGAGTTGAGCCTCGAGATCGGCGACCTCGGCGGCCATGTCCTCTTTCCGTTCCATCAGGCGGTCCAGCCGTTGGCGCTGCGCGCGGCCGCTTTGAGACAGACGCTCGACGTCTTCCATCACGTCTTGCTGTTCCTGCGCCAGACGCTGCGCCCGTCGTGCCGCATCCTCCACGTCTCGCTGCAGCCCCGCAGATCGATCCTGATCGAGCAAGCGACGGGCCTCCTTCAGGCTCTCCAACGCCGAGATCCCTTCAGAACCCGTGCTGTTCCTCGAGTTCGCCGCCGCGCGACGCATCTCTTCGGCCGCCTCGCGCAGCTCCCTGGCGGTACGCTTCTACTCCGGCAACGATTCTTCGCGTGCCAGGCGCTCCAACTGGCGAGCTAACTCCTCGGCCTCATCGGCCAGTTCGCGCTGAGAGGCGCCTCCCCCGCCCGATTGGTTCTGGTTCTGGTTGGCACGCGCGCGCTGCCGTTCGTTCTCCTGCTGTTGACGCCGGGCCAGTTCCTGGAGCTTCTGCAGCGTTTCGTCGATCTGCTCTTCCACCTGCTGCTGCCGATCGCGCTGCACGCTCTCGTACTGGTTCCGCTGCTTGTCCAGCTCGAGCTCGAAGAGGTCTGCCAACTCGTCGGCGTCGGCGGTTTGGCCGCCCCCTCCACCGCCTCCACCCTGCTGGCCGACCTGTGATTCACGGAAGACGGCCTCGGCCCGCTGCAGCTGCTGCAAGGCGCGCTGCTCGGGCGACAGCGCCTCCTCCGGGTTGCGTTCACCCAGACGCTCCTCCGCCTCTGCCATCGCCTGCACCGCCGCCGGCAACGCCTCGGCGATCGTTTCGAACGTGGAGTCCATCTGAACGATGCCGCGGGATTGGATCCTAGCGATCAGGCGCTCTACCTGCTCGCGCAACCTCCCTTGCGCCAGGGTCAGCGTGGCAAGGTTCTCCTCGTACTCGTCGTCCGAGTAGTTGTCGCGGTCCCTGATCATCTTGAACGTGGCCGCGATGACATCCCGCTGGCGTTTCGACAGCGAGCTGTCGAACCCACCGCCGCCACCACCCGGCTGCTGCTGCTCCGCCTGTCTGTACTCGCGGTCGAAGGGGCGTACCTCCATGAAGTAGATGTCCGTTGTCGCAACTTGGCGACCACTGACGCGATTGTCGTCGCTGGCACGAGCGTAGTAGGAGATGAAGTCGCCCGGCTGGAGTGTGATCTCTTCCAGGTAGAACGTGTGGCCGGCCGATACCTCCTTACGTCGTCCCGAATAAAGCTCCAGGGTCTGCTCGGACCCACCGTTCACCGAGTAAACCAGCTCGACCTGGCGGATGCCGTAGTCGTCTTCCGCCTCGACACCAATAAACACTTCCTCGATGTTGGTGACCTTGATATCACGACCGGGCTTGGAGAAGGATATGTACGGCGGCTGGTCGCTGAGCACGTCGATTAGGTAGTCCGGTGACCCCACGACCCGATCGCCGTCCAGGCTGGTGAAGACGATTCGATACAGCCCGTCTCGCGCCACATCGATGCTTCCCGCGAGCGTACCCGCCTCGGATGGGGTCAACGGCAGAGAATCGCCCTCTTCGAGCACGATAGCGCCGCCGGCGACGGGTACCGTAGGCGTAGCGAACAGCCTGACCTCGGTGCCGCGCAGTGCCGCGATATCACCGCCGTTCTCCTGCACTCTCGGTTCGAGCCCGGTGTAAGCGGGGAAGTGATATTCCAGCAACAACTCGCTCACGTAGGGAAGCTCGGCAACGTCGATCCTGAATAGAGCCGAGCGGACACCGCTGGCCTCGACAAAGTACTCCGTCTGGTCGTCCAGGTCGAACAGGAAGATGAGTCTTTCGCCGGTCTCTTCGTCTAGCGTCATGGGAAAACGCTCCCATCCGCCCTCGGGTCCGCGCTGCACGGCGATATCGACTTCGTCGGCGTCGAAATTGTGCAGATACGCCATGACTTTCAGCTCGGCGCCCCGGGCGACCCTGGCGTTACCCGGCATCACCTCAATGCGGTAAGGATTATCCACCGCTCCGCTGTTGAACGGGAACAGATAGGGCGCGCTGTGCTGAAGGAACGAAGGTGAGAGCAGCAAGACGATCGCGGCCGCGCCCATTGCAGTGACCAACATCCCGGACGAGCGCTTCAAAGAACTGGCCTCGACACGACGACCAAAGTCGATCGTCGCGCACTTCTCGACTGCGTTCTCGACGAGGCGGTCGACCATGGCAGCCGAAAAGCCATCGGACTCGCCGTCGTCCTGTGCGCCGAACTCCACCGCGCTCAGGACGCGAGCCTGGAGGGATGGCTCGTGCTCCTCCAGATAGAGTGCGACACGTTCGTCGCTGACGCGACGGGCGAGGGGGATCAACAGGTAGCGAACCGCGAGTACGAGCAGTGTTACGTAGGCGAAGATGCGAAAAGCGATGACGGCGGTAGGGCTGAACTTCGCCTGATCCATCCCGTAGGCCGAGATCAGGAAGACGAGTAATCCCGTTCCCAGCACGATCGCGGTGCCGCGCAGCGCGATTCGCAGACGCCAGCGCCTGCGCACAGAGCGAATGACCTGAATCAGACGGTTGTGCCCCGTTCTCGCTCGCATCGATTCAACTCCTCGCTTTGGCTGGCTTCGCCCGCGACAGCCAGTTCGATATCAAGGTCTCGAGCAGAAGCAGTGTGGCCGCTCCCACCAACAGGTACCACCAGAGGCCCTGGCGTCGCTCAAGGTCCTCGGGAGACAACACGATCGCCTCTAACGCTGTGACCTCGGCATCACCCTCGGCGGTCAGCGCTCCCGCCATCTCCTCCGGATCGATGGCGGTAAGGTCCGACTCCCTTGGATCGAGGTTAGTCGCGACGACGAAGGCCCCGTCATCATCGCCCCCTACGTAACCAACACGATGGAACCCGATTTCGTTCAATTGCAAAAAGCGGTTCTCTTCGCTCAGTCGCAGCACGCTCGGCCCGCCGACCGGTCGCTCCACGAAAAGTTCTGTCCCTGCCGATACGTCGCCGTCCTCAACGATCGGGCTTTCCCACAGATCGATAACGTTTCCTACCCTGTAGAACGGCCGAGGCTCCTCGTACTCGACCAGGTACTTCGCCAGCTGATGAACGTGGGGCAGAAAGACAGGTTGTACGGCCAAGTCGTTCCAAAAGTTCTCGAAGCCGCTGGCCCATACGATCACGGTTCCATCGCCCTGTTGGCCCTCGGCCAGGGCGATGGAGCCGTCGTCGAAACGCGCCAACACGCGTGCCGACTCCGTCGTCTCCATTCTCCGGTATCGGAAGAAGCGCGGCGAAGAGAAGTCACCGCTGCGGGGCGCGCGGAATAGCCCAAAGACTGGATGGTCGTAGTCGAGGTAACTCAGCGTCGCGCCGCCGCCGGACGATCGATCGAGTGGGCCGCCGAACGCCACCGGCAGAAAATCGATAACATCCTCGGGCCAGGCGCCCGGCGGACTCCGCCTGCCCAGTACCGCCAGCAAGCCGGCCCCTTCCTCCACCAATGAGCGCAGTCGCTGGCCGTTAACGCCGCCCGGGAAAGGCGCGTCGTTGAGGATCACCAGGTCGCGACCGTCCAGGTCGTCGGTACTCAGCCCCGTGACCCTGCGGACGTCGATCTCGAAGCCGGGCTGGCCTCCCACGGCGAGAGCGCGCCGCAGATACAGGCTGTGGTCGGCGCTTCCAGCCCGGGGCTCGATGATGAGGATCGATATCGGCTCGTCGGGCTCAACGACGAATCTGAACTCGTTGTCGTCGGGAAGGTCATCGTCACCCACACGTACGACTCCCCGGGTCGGGCCGCGTGGAACCACGAAGTTGTCGAACTGCAACGTTACGACCTCGCCGGCCTCCAGGCTCACCGACCGCGTTTCGATCTCTTCGCCATCCAACACCAGGGTCGCATCGACATCCTCGACTGCCTCCACGCCAAGATTGGCGACGAGCGCTGAAAGCGCCGCCCGCTCTCGACCCCCGCTCCGACTTCGCATCAGCGCCGCGCGGGTCACGGCCAGGTTCGAGGCATCGGGATCGGCGACCTGGACTCGAGTCAGGACGGTGCCCCTGGGCAGGCTGACCGCTTGCCTGGCATCCCAGCCCGTCCTCTGAAAATCGGTGATCAGGAAGACTTCGCTGCGAGGACGGTCGGTGCGTTCCACGATCTCGCGAGCCAGTTCGATGGCCGGACCATACCGCGTCACTCCCCCGCCCACCTCGAGTCCGTCGAGGGCGCCATCCAGGACAGTCCGATCCGAAGTAGGCTGGGTAATCGCCTCAGCGCGTTCGGCGAAGGCGACGAGCGTGGCACGATCGTCCGGGCCCAGGCCCGCGAACGCTCTTCGCGCGGCGTCGGCCGCCCGATCCCACCGCTCGCCGTAGGCCATGCTGTGCGAACGGTCGAGCAGGACCACAACCTCGCGCGCTCCTGCAAAGCTCGTTGCCGACGCCCCGTCGCCCTCGAGCAGCGGTCGAGCGAAGGCGGCCACGAACAGCACGACCGCGAGGCTTCGCATCAAGAAGAGCAGCCAGTGGCGGATCTTCTGGCGTCGGTGCGTCTTGTACGGGATCCTGCGCACGAACATCAGCGACGGGAATGCGATGGCGTCCTTCCTTTCCCGATGCGTCAGATGGACGATGATCGGGATCGCCAGTGCGGCCAGACCCGCCAGAAATATCGGAGCGAGGAAAGAGAATCCCATCAGCGCACTCGACCTCGGCTCAGCCTCACACGGCGCGACAGGTACTGGAACAGCGCGTAGTCCAGCGGCTTTGACGTGTCGAACAGGAAGTAGTCCATCCCGTTTGAAACAAGAAGGTGCGCCAGTTCATCCAGGTGCGCACTCATTAGCGCCCGGTACTCCTCGGCCTGGCGCTCGGGCACGACGGGCATCCGCTCGCCGCTCTCCAGATCCTCGAAATGCGCCGCTCCCTCGAATGGGAAGTTGATCTCGGCCGGGTCGAGGACGTGAAAGATGAGTACGTCGTTACCCTTGTTCTTCAAATAACTGGCCGCGCGCAGCACCGACTGCGGCTCGTGATACAGATCGGAGACCAGCGCCAGAATGCTTCTACGTTTTATGGCCTCGGCCACCTTTAGTAGGGGCGCCTCCAGCTCGCCGGTCCCGCCTGGCTTGATGCGATCCACGGTGTGAAGCACCACGTCCAGATGCTTGGCCGACGGCGGCACCATCTCCACGATATCCTGATCGAACGTCACCAACCCGACCCGGTCGCGTTGCTGTCGGGAGAAGTAGCTGAGACATGCGGTCAGGTAGCGCGCGTAGTCCAGCTTGCTGATCGCTTGGCTGGCGTAATCCATCGAGCGCGAGATGTCGAGGAGCACGACGAAATTCGTGTTCGTGTCCGCCTCGAACTCCTTTACGTAGAAGCGATCGGTGCGACCGAAAACGCGCCAGTCGATCCGCCGTATGTCGTCGCCCGGCATGTAGGGGCGATGCTCGGCGAAATCGATGGACAAACCGAGGTACGGAGAACGGTGTAGACCGTTGATGAAGCCGTCCACAACCGTCCGGGCCAGAAGCTCGAGGTTGTCGATCCTGGCCAGTACCGCCGGGTCGAGGAAGCTGGAGATTCTCACAGGCCCGAGCTTGGAGTCGGAATCGCCTCGAGCAGCTGACCGATCAGCTGGTCCGTCGAGACCTGCTCCGATTCCGCGTGGAAGTTCGTGAGGATCCGGTGCCGCAGGACCGGACCCGCCAGCGCCTGGATATCCTCGAAGGCAACGTGATAACGGCCGCGCACCAGAGCCCGTGCCTTGGATCCCAGGATTAGATACTGTGCTGCCCGAACGCTGGCGCCATAGGACACCCACTTGTTGATGAACTCGAGCGAACCGTCACCGTTGGGACGCGTGGTGCGAACCAGGTTTAGGGTATAGCGGAGAACGGCGTCCGATACCGGGACCTTCCGCACCAAACGCTGAAACGCGACGATGTCGTCACCGGTGACCACGTTCTCGAATTTGTAGTCCTGTATCGCCGTCGTGCTTCGGACTACCTCCAGCTCCTTATCCTCCGGCAGGTGATCCATGGCGATTTTGAACATGAACCGATCCAGCTGCGCTTCGGGAAGAGGATACGTGCCTTCCAGCTCGATAGGGTTTTGCGTGGCGAACACGTGGAACGGAGGCTCCAACTCGTACGTACGACCCTGCACCGTCACCCGGTGCTCCTGCATCGCCTCCAACAGCGCCGCCTGCGTCTTCGGTGGCGTCCGGTTGATCTCGTCCGCCAAGACGATGTTCGCGAATACCGGACCCGGCGCGAACACCATCCGCCGCCCACCGGAGGCCGGATCTTCTTGGATCAGGTCCGTACCGGTGATGTCCGACGGCATCAGGTCCGGCGTGAACTGGATGCGCGAGAACTTCAGATCGAGCACCTGTGCGATGCTGTGGATCAACAAAGTCTTCGCCAATCCGGGAACGCCCACGATGAGACTGTTCCCACCCACGAACAGCGACAACAGGACTTGCTCGATCACGTCGTCCTGACCCACGATCAGCTTCCGCAGCTCGCTGAGGATGCGACCCGTGGCGCCCTGCATTCGCTCGGCGAGAGCTATGTCGTCCGCTGTTTCCAGTTCGAGCTTTTCTTTCGTCGTCATGCTCTGCTTTGGCTCCTGTACTGGTTTAGGTGAGCACCGTAATGTGTTGTCCAGCAAATTGTTACGTGTTGCACAAAAGTCAGTAGTGATTAGTATTTGGTGATTTAGTGATTACTAATGACTAATAACTACTGACTACTCATTTCCCTCAATGGGTCATCGCATAGACGATATAGTTAACACCCAATTTGTACGCTTCATTGGTCAACTCGATCGGAATGAATCCCATGTCCGACCATTCCCACGACTCGCCGATGTCGTTGTTGAAGTTGACAATGGCTAGCAGTCGTTTGTTAGGATCGTTGTCCTCGTACACGCCGTAGAAGATCGCTTCGAGCCCGTAGTACGGGTGATAGTGATTCAACTCTTCGATGTCGAAGAACGAATGGAAGATCGGGTGCGAAGCCTCCATCTCCACGAGTCGAGCGTCCGGCAGGACATCTCTCATGCGATCCTCGAAGTTGTACCACTGGCGATCCGCGAAATCGTCGAAGATCAGGAAACCACCCTTTAATAGGTAGTTACGTAAACTCTCCGCCTCCTCGGGCGTGAGGGTCCAGAATCCGGGTTCCGCCATGTACGCGACCGGATACTTGAACAGCTCGGGATCGTCTACCGCCAGGATGTTGCTGCCATCCATCCAGGGTGTGATCTCGGTAAGATCTTCGAGGATCTTCGCGAAGTGTCGTTCGGCGCGAGGATAGTCGTGGTCCCATTTCAGATTGCCGGGGAAGTAGCCGCCGCCCCCGCCGAACCCCGGGATCGGAGTATAGCGCAGGCGGACGAATTTGAAGCGACCGTCGTAGGGCGTGTTGAGCTCACCGGGCACCTCGTCCCACGCGGCGCGGGGTTCGCGCATACGGCGACGTTCTTGGGCCGAGAGCGGGGCTACGAGCGTGGCGAATCCGACTGCCACCAGAAGCATGGATAGGGTGGCTCGATTCATGGCTGGGTACCTCCACCGCCGGCGCGGATTTCCAGAAGCAAGTCCTGAGCGTACTCGAAGCTCGGCGCGATTTCCAGCGCCCTCAACACCGTTCGCCGCGCCCTCGTCATGTCACGCGCCTCGTAGTAGGCACGCGCCAACTGGTACAAAGCATCCGCGCGGTCAACCGGATCCAGAGCCAGAACGGCCTGCCGCTCGCGTATCGCTTTCGCGTCAGCCCCGATCTCGGCGTTCAAAGTCGCCAGACGCGTATGGAGCGTCGCCTCGTACGGATAGATGTAGATAGCCCGATCCAGAGCGTCGGCAGCGCCGGCAGCGTCGCCCAGCTCCTCGCGAACGTCGGCCAACTCCATCAACGCGCCGTAGGCCCGCTCGTTGATCCCGGTGAGGATCGCCAATTCTCCTTCCGCCCGCTCCAGCGAGCCCTGCTGCTTGTGGATGAGCGCGAGGTACCAATAGTGGCTCCCCTCCCCCGCGTAGTCCGGGAACAGGGACTTCGCGCGCTCGAGGTACTCGACCGCCTCGTCGTGTCGCCCGTCCTCGAAGAGAATATGACCGTAGGCCAGCTGTGCCACGAAGTCGAGGCTGTCGTCCTGCGCCCAAGTCGCGATGTCCTCGCGGCTGGGACTCCCGCCATGCGCCATCTCGCGATCCGGTCTCATCGCCGCCAACGGGGCCGCGAAACGCTCGTCCATGTACTCGAAGAACCGCTCGCCG
>JBDHGH010000098.1:0-13134 GCA_039589995.1 Gemmatimonadota bacterium
GGCCACCCTCTGTTGCTCGCCACCCGATAGCTCGTCGGGAAAGGAACCGGCCTTGGAGGCCAGGCCGACCTGGGCCAGCAGCCGCTGGACTCTTCCCTTGATATCGTTTTGTCGAGTGCCGGTAACTTCCAGGGCGAACGCCAGGTTCTCCGCGGCGGTCCGGTCGCGAAGCAGCCGGAAATCCTGGAATACGTATCCGACGCGTCGCCTCAGCTTGGGGATCTCGCGACGCTTGATCCGTTTTGAGGAAAAGCCGGAGACACGCACCTCTCCGTTGCTCGGCGCCTCCGCCATATGGATCAGCCTGAGGATGGTGGATTTACCGGCGCCGGAGGGCCCCGTGACGAACGCGAACTCTCCTTTCTTTATGTGAAAGGAGACATTCTTCAGCGCCAGTCCCGAGCGCGGGTACTCTCTGTAGACATCGATGAGTTTGATCACGGGACGCGCTTCCCGCAAACGGACGTACTGGCAGGGGTGATTGCCGTCATCCGTCGGCCAATTTACTGGAGTTCGAGGGTGCCGTCAAAGCTCGTAAAGCGAATGCTCGGGCCGCCTCAAGCGCCGCGCGCATCGACGATGGATTCGCCCGTCCGCTGCCGGCGATGTCGAACGCCGTGCCGTGGTCCGGAGATGTTCGGGGGAAGGGAAGACCCAACGTGACGTTCACCGCCTTTCCGAACGCCGCCGTCTTGATCGCGGTCATACCCACGTCGTGGTACGGGGCGAGCACAGCGTCGGCGGCGCCCTGCATCGCGTGCACGAAGACGGTATCCGCCGGGAAGGGCCCGTTCACGTCCAGACCCTCGCCGCGTAGCCGCGCGATCGTCGGCCCGCAGATTCGGGATTCCTCGTCGCCGAACAACCCGTCGTCCGAGGCGTGTGGGTTGAGGGCGCAGATGGACATTCGCGGCCTCTCGATCCCCCACAGCGACCGAAGTCCGTCGTCGGTGAGATGGGCGGACCGATATAGCTGCTCGCGGGTGTAGGCTTCGGGCACGTCTCGCAACGCCATGTGGCCCGTGACCAGGACCACCCTCAGCGGAGCCCCCATCGCGGTCTCCTCGGCCGCCAGGCACAACGCCGTGTCGCGTACGCCGGCCAGATCGCGGAGCATCTCGGTGTGACCGGGCCACGAGTATCCCGCGGTCGCGAGCGCCGATTTGGAGATGGGTGCGGTAACGATGGCGTCGACCGCGCCCGAGCTCACTAGCGAGACCGCGCGCTCGATGGACTGTGCTGAGATGCGACCGGCTTCCAGGGCACCGTCTTCTGGGCTCCAGCGTCCCACCGGCACGAGCTCGAAGCCGTCCGTCACGTCGAGGCCCTCAGGGCCCACGAGGACCACGCTGGCATCGAGAGGCTCGGGCTCGAGAAGAGCGCGGGCGGTGATCTCCGGTCCGATGCCTCGGGGGTCGCCGAGCGTGACGGCGATCCTTGTAGCAGCGCGCTGGCGCGTCCGGGGATCGCTATCGTGTGGTTGGGGTGCCTTCAAACCGTACTTCGATGTAGGTCATTTCGCGCAAATCCTCGACGACCATAGCGATCATCTTCTCCTGCAGGATTTGCTGGCGCATGCTCTCGCGCACGTCGTCGAGGGTCCACTCACCGCCGGTGCTCAACTCGTATATCTCGGCCACGATCCACTTGTCCGGAGTTGCACCCGGCATCTCCATGGTGACCGGTCCGACTACGTCGCCCGGCGCAGCGAACTCGAGGGCCGCGTTGTAGCCCTCCGGCAGCCGGTCACGTGGGAAGTCGGTCAGGCTGGGGCGCTCGCTCGGATCGCCGTGTACCCTGATGAGCGAATCGATGTCGGCGCCACCCTTGAGAGCGGCGGCCACGTCTTCGGCCAGTTGGTGGTAGCGGGCGGTATCTTCCGCCGTCATCTCTGGCGAAACGAGAATGTGCCGGGCCGATCGCTCGTTACCCCTCACCCGATCCAACTTGATGATGTGAAAGCCGAACGATGTCTCGACGATGTCGCTGATGTCGCCCACCTGCATGGCAAAAAGAGCGTTCCCGAACTCGGGGACGACGTCTTCCTGGCGAATCCATCCGAGCTGGCCACCATTGTCCTTGCTGCCGGGATCGTCGGAGTACTCGGTCGCCAGCAACGCGAAGTCCTGGCCGGAACGTGCCCGAGATAGTGCTTCTTCGGCTTCGATTCGTGCCTGCTCCATTGCGTCCTGCGAGGCTTTGGGGCCGATCACGACCTGTTTCAAAGTCACGCTGGCGGGTTTCGGCCCGAGCGACGCCTTCTGTGCCTCGAATAGTGTTCGGATCTCGTCCTCGCTGACCGGGAGCGGCTGCAGAATCCCCATCTTCATCTGAAGATACCGCTGCGCGATCAGCTCGCCCCGCGCTTGCTCGGTTAGTCTTATCCGAAATTCCGCAGACGTGATCCCCTCGCTGGCGAGCGCTTGCTCGTACTCGATTTGGCTGCGGAAATTTCGCATCACCCGCGCGATCTGGTCATCGACGATCTGGTTGATCTCGCCTTCGGTGATCGTGATCCCTTCACGCTCGGCGTGGATGACGAGCAAGACCTGGTTGATCTTCGATTCCAGCGTTTGTCTCAGGAAGTCGTCGAACTCGCCGGGATCCTGGGGGATCGGAACGCCCTGCGCCTGAAGGCGAAATACCAATTCCTGCAGTTCGCTTTGAAGGATCGCCGTGTCGCCCACTATGGCCACGATTCCGTCGACCTTCTGGGAGAGTTCCTGAGCGGCCGCCGGCGTCGTGCTGAACGGAGCGGCACCTGCGACGACAAACAGCCACAGCGGCCCGGTGATTTCGAAACCTCCCGACAGACTCAATCTCACGAACCGGCCTCCATGGCCTCCGCCGCCTCACGTATGGGAATACCGGATCGATAGGCCACGAGCAGATCGATTACGCTGGAAAACCGTTCCGGATAGACCTGATAGACGCGGCCGGACTTCAGGGCCGGTGCGACGCGCTCGAGCGGTGCCGGGCTGCGTTGACGTGTCAGCAACTCGACGAGGATCTGGTCGACCGCCTCGTCGATGGTCACCTCTCCATTGATGAGGGGCTCGCGCCTCAGGCCGGAGACCGCCGCGACCGAGAACAGTTCGCGGTTTGCGACCATTCGAAGGCTGTCAGCCGTCGTATCCGGCACATCGTAGCCCCGTTCGTTGGCCGCTTTGACCAGCAACTTGTTCCTCACCAGTTCGTGCAGCAGCTGTTCGACCACGGGAGGATCATCTGAAAACGCGCGGCGCGAGTCGGGCGATCGTCTGATCACGAATTCGGCCCACTCGCCCAGGGTCAGGGCGCCGCCTCGATAGCTTACCAGAATGGTCGCGCGTTCCGCCGGGCTGAGTCGCTCGAGACGCGGTTCGTACGCCATTTCCCTGACGAGTTCTATCGCTCCAGACGCTATGCGCGCGTTCGCCGCCTTGAAGAGCGAGTCGATGTATATGCGTTCCTGGTCCCCGACGTAACGCTCCATCACATTGGCTTTGTAGTCTTCACGGATCTCTTCGTAATCCGGCTCACGGCGATCTGTGATTCTGACGATGTGATACCCGAAAGTGGACCTGACGGTTTCACTGATCGTGCCGGGCTCCATGTTGAAGACGAAGGAGTCCAGCTCGTCGACCAGCATCGTTCGGCCTATCCAACCCCCCATGCTTCCGCCTTCGGCCGCGCTGGTCGGATCCTGGGAGTATGTGCGGGCCAGTTCCTCGAAGCTCTCGCCGGCGAGTGCGCGCTCACGCAGGCCCTCAGCGATGGTCCGGACGCTGTCGACCTGTGCGGGCTCCGGGTTATCCGGGATCCTGATGAGGATATGCTGAAGCTGGACCTCGGTGTAGGGCTGTTCCCGTTCGTAGATCTGTCGCAGCTCATCCTCTTCCGGTTCGATCTTGGACAGGATTACATCTTCGCGCAGTTGCCAGACACTCTCCTGCTCGACTGCGAATCGAGTGATTATGCTAATATCGACATTCGAAAAAGTGTCCGAACTGGCCAACTCGGTTGCCAGAATGGTGTAACCGATCCACAAGTCGGCAATGGGATCGATGACGTCCGGTCGCGCAGGCACGAGGGACTCGTCAGCGACGGAGAGCAACTCCGCTGCGTGTTCGATGGTGAGAGTCCGTCCTTCGACTCGAGCAACGGCATTCTTCTGACCTTCCATGCCCTCCTGCATCGCCATGCAGGACACGAGTGTTGCGACCAGCAGCAGGCCAGCCAATCCAGGTAAACGTGACTTTCTGTTCATCTTATTCTGTGGTTATCGGTTCGTGCTGTTCTTCGAGTATGCGCTCCAGCGCCTCCACGACTATCGGAGCGATGTCCTGCGAGCCAGACAAGCGAAATACCAGCGAGAGAGGCTGAAGACGGCGCACCTCCACCTCGACCTCGCGGCCCATCATGGCTTCTCGCAGTGCGGTAAGTCGCGGCATCGCTCCGCGCCGGAAGTTAACACGAGCCGTGCCTCCTGTCGCTAGGGCACGTTCGACGCCCAGCTGACCGCCCAGAATCCGTATCCGAGAGGCCGAAACCAGCCGCCCGGCCTCGTCCGGAAGGGCCCCGAATCGATCCCGCAGCTCGTCGGTCAGCCGCTCCAGCTCGTCGCGGCCCGTAGCCTTCGAGAGCCTGCGGTAGAAGTGCAGCTTCTGCCCTTCGTTGGGGATATAGTCGTCCGGAAAATAGGTGGCGCCGGAGATGGAGACTTCGGGAGGCTGGGGACGCGTCGAGGCCCCGGGCTTACCGGCCCGCATGGCGTCCACCGTATCCTCTAGCAGCCGCAGGTACGTGTCGAACCCCACCGCCTGTGCGAATCCCGACTGCTCGGAGCCCAGCAGGTTACCGGCACCGCGCAGCTCGAGGTCCTTCAACGCCAGGCGGTAGCCGGCGCCCAGCTCGGTGTGCTTCTCCAGCAACTGGAGCCGTCGTTCGGTGTCCGGCGGCAAGTTCGGCGGCACCACCAGGTAACAGAAAGCACGCTGGTGTGAACGACCGACACGACCGCGCAGTTGATACAGCTGTGCGAGTCCGAAATAGTCGGCGCGATGGACGACCATGGTATTGGCGTTCGGCACATCGAGTCCGTTCTCGATGATCGCCGTGGCGACGAGCACATCGACGTCGCCACGGATGAATTCGGTCATGACTTTCTCGAGCTTGCGCTCGGACATCTGGCCGTGGGCGATCTCGACCCGTAGGTCGGGCACCAGCCGTCGTACTTTCGAAGCGACCTCCGGGATCGACTCGACGCGGTTGTAAACGAAGAACACCTGTCCGCCGCGGTCGATTTCGAGGCGGATCGCGTCCTCGATCGTCTCGTCCTCCCAATTCATCATGTGAGTGATGATCGGTCGGCGGTTGCGCGGCGGTGTACGGATGATCGACAAGTCGCGCAGTCCGCTGAGCGACAAGTGCAGCGTGCGCGGAATAGGCGTCGCCGTCATCGTGATCACGTCGACGCTTCGCTTCAGCGCCTTCAGTCTTTCCTTCTGAGCGACTCCGAACTGCTGTTCCTCGTCGATGACGAGCAATCCGAGGTCTTTGAAGTGCACGTCGGCCGAGATGAGCCGGTGGGTTCCGATGACGATATCGACACTCCCCTCGGCCAGCTTCGCAACGACCTCCGCTTGCTGTTTCGCGGTACGGAAGCGAGACAACGCTTCGATCACGACAGGGTACTCGGCCAGCCTTGCTCGAAACGTCTGCAGGTGCTGCTCGACCAGGACGGTGGTCGGTGCGAGGATCGCGACCTGCTTGCCGTCCTGGACGGCCTTGAACGCCGCGCGTATGGCGATCTCGGTCTTGCCGTAGCCGACATCCCCGCAGATCAGTAGGTCCATGGGACGCGGCAACTCCATGGCCCGTTTGACTTCCTCTGCCGCGCGTTCCTGGTCCGGAGTCTCGTCATAGATGAAAGCGGATTCCATCTCGCGCTGCCAACGCGTGTCGCGGCTGAAGGCGTGGGACTCGGCGGTGCGCCGCGCCGCGTAAAGTTCCAACAATTCGGCGGCCATCGTCTGGATGGCGTCCTGCGCTCGCTTCTTGAGTTTCTGCCACGACTTCGAGCCGAGTCGCTGGAGCTTCGGCTCCGGCCGCTTGCCTTCCGAATCTGATTCAAGGTCCGAGATCCAGCGTTCCACCAGGTCGGCTCGGTAGTGGGGCACTCGCAGGACGTCGCCGCCGCCGTACTCCAGAACCAGCGTCTCCAACTCTTGACCGCCGATGGCAACGCGCTCCAGTCCGCGATAGCGGCCGATGCCGTGGTCGAGGTGCACGACGTAGTCGCCGGCGGACAGCGCACCCAGCGCCTCGACGGCCGTGGGACCCGCTACCCGCGGTCTGCGGCGTGGACGGCGCGCGCGCTGGAAGATCTCGTGGTCCGTGAACAGCCAGAGCGGAGGCTTCGCGCTTGGACTGACGTATCCGCCCGCCAGCGGTCCCAGACCCAGGGTGACCCCGGCCAGAGCCGATCGACCCGCCGCGTCCTCGAGGATCTCCTCGAGACGTTCCAGTTGGCCCTCGTTGTCGCAGAGGATCAGCACTTGCGAGCCGGTTCCGACCGCCTCTCCTACCGCGTCCACCAGGTGGTCGATGCGGCGTTCGATGGTCGGGGCTGGCCGAAGGCCGAAGTCGATATCGGCACTCGTGCCCGCCGGGACCACGCGCAGCCGTGCGAGGCCTTCCAGCTTCGAGCGCACGGTATCGGGCCGGTCCTGGTACACTTCTGGGGTCTCGGAACGGCGACTGAGTTCGTCCCAACTGCGAGTGCGTTCTGCGGCTTCGGCGTCGCTGTCGAGTTGTAGCACCAGCGTGAACTCGGGCAGCACGTCCAGCAGAGTGCCGACCCCTTCACCCGATTCGCGGTCGGCCACTGCGCCTTCTGCGACGCGACTCGGGATGCTTACAGGCAGCAAGCGGACGTCATCGAGCTGTGCTATGGATCGTTGGTCGAGGACGTCGAAGGACCGGATCGACTCGATCTCGTCGCCAACGAATTCAAGCCGAACCGGGTCGAATGTCGTGATGGGGTAAACGTCGACTATCCCGCCACGAACGGAGAATTCTCCGACCGCTTCCACCATGGACACTTCACGGTAACCGGCACGCTCGAGCGAGGCCGTGAGCTGCTCGCGATCGATGCTCTGGCCTAGCGAGAGTTCGACTTCCAGGTCCGACCAGCTGGCGGGTAACGTGAACCGCTCGCTCAACGCGCGGCCAGTCGTCACTAGAATCTTCGCGCGACTGGCCAACAGCGCCTGCAGCGCGTCGACTCGCTTCGCCGAGATTTCGATGTGCGGATCGTCCAGGTCCGGATGTACGGATTCGCGTTGAGGAAACACTCGTGCGCGGCCGCCGATCAAGGCGTCCAGGTCGGCTTCGATTTCCTCCGCCTCGGGTGCGTTGGGTGCCACGATGAGCAGGCTGCGAACGGAGCCCGATTCGACCAGCGCCGCCGCCAACACCACCGGCGACGAGCCGGCGAGGCCCGCCAGAAGGCGTTCTTCGCCCGGTGTTGGCAGCTGGCTGGTCAGCCGAGCGAATGAAGGTGTGCTTCGGAAGCTGTCTACGATCATCCTGGCAGTGCCGGTTTGCGCCGACCGGCAGCGGCCAACGACGCTTCGACAAAGGAAATCAGCAGGAGAATCACGACAAACGGGCGCCAGGCCAGTCTACCTCTGCGTGCGCTGAAGATTCTTTCGCGCCAATCGTCCGGGTCCGTTCCGTAGCTCCACGACCAATCGGCCTCTGGAAGCCATGCCTCTAACTCGGTCTCGCTCCCTTGCTCGAGGTCGGCTTCGTCGATGGGCGCGTTCAGGGAAAACGCCGCTTCCACTCTATCGTCACCCAGCACCGTGTAGTTGCCGGCCTGCGTCGCCTGCACCCACGAGCCACCCTCCACGGCTGCCCGCGATCCGTCGGGCTTGACGATTTCTCGAGCCCGCTGCGGTGTGCGAATCGCGGCCGGGCCCTCGAAATTGGCCGCGGCGATAGCCCCGATTCGCGCCCAAACACCCACGAGGGCATCCACGAAGGGTACCATCGCGGCGCTGGTGGGAACTTCCGACGCCTCGGCGGTCAATGCGGACCCGAGCAGCAAGTAAGCTGTGCCTTCGATTGTAGTGCCCCGAACCAGCCACGGTTCCCCGTCGTCCAGCCGGAAGAGCACCGTATCGTTGGGTGCCAGGCCGGTCGCGGTGAGCGTGAAGGGATCCCGGACTTCGAGGCCACCCAGCCCGTCGATGGGCGCCGGTTGAGCGATCCGCGAGGAACCCCGATTCTCTCCGGCCGACTCGTACCTCCAGGGAATTCGAGCCCGCTCCATTCGCGAGTTCAGCAGAGGCAAATCGAGTCTGCTGGATGGCGGCACCACGATCACGGACATCCCCGTCGATAGCCCCTCCTCCAGACCTTCGGCGCCGATGGCGATCCAGACCTCAGCATCGGGTGGTTCCGTTCGTATCAACCGGCCGCCCCGTTCCAGCGCCTCCAGCGCGAACCCCAGGAAGGTGCCGGGGTCACCCAGCGTGGCGGCGCTCACGGCCGGCCGAGCCAACCAGGTGAAGAACCGTCGGTCGTCGGCTGCGAGACCGCTATGCTCGATCTCCGCATAGCCCTGCACCCAGCCGCTGTCCTGAGGTGGCAGCCTCGGCAGCGCGCTCTCGCCGAATTGGCCCTCCGCCACCGCCACCACGTCCTCGCCCTTCACCAACCTGACTACCGTCGGAGCGTTTGGAGGCTCGGGGCCGAACCAGGGCAGCGGCACCAGGACCGAGGTCTGTTGCCCGGCACTCAGAGGCTCGACTTCGGGCTGGAGCGCTCCCACGGCTCCGTTGGCTTCGGCGTCGTAGTCGGGTACCCACACCTGAACCGGTACGCCCTGACCCAGTCCTCGCTCCGTCGTTGGCCCGCCGTCGTCATCGCCCAGCGATACGCGCTGGAGATCGGTGAACAATTGCAGTTCCCTCGCCCGATCCTCTTGAGAACCCAGCCACGCTTCGGCCTGCCGGATGGCGATGGGCAATCGCGCGATGCCGGCTTCCGGTTGCAGGCCCGCCAGGTACTCACCGGCGCCAACGACGCTTGTGGCCAGCGCGCCGTCGCCCGGTTGCACGGCGCTGAAGACGGCGACCCGATCCCGGCTCGTGGCGACATCGATGGACAGCAACGCCCGCTCGACCAGCAGGTCCAGCAGCCTCCGGTCGCCCTGCAGCTGCGCCGTACTCTGCGACGCGTCGATGACGATGGCGAGCGCGGTGGGACGGTGATCTTCCGCGTCACCGCGTCCCACCAGCGGACCTGCCGCCGCGATGGCGGCGAGAACGATCATCAGCACTCGTGCCGCCAGAAGCAGGAGGTGCCTCAGTCGCAACCGGCGCGCGTGCCGCTGTTCCGCGCGGCGCAGATAGCGAATAGCGGGGAACACGACCCGGTGCACCTCTCGTCGACGGATGAGATGGAGGATGATCGGGATCGCGGCAGCGATCGCAGCGAGGGCCAGGGCAGGGTAGAGGAAGCCGATCACCCTAACCGCATTCGTGTGTGAAGGTACTCACCGAGGCAAAGCGCCAGTGGTTGATCGGTCGAGATCGGATGGTAGTCGATCCGCTGCGCGCCGCAGGCGCGCTTCCATTCGTCCAGCGCGGCCGCGACGGCCTCGCGGTACTCGCCTCTCAGTTCGGCCGAGCGCGCCGCAAGCTCATCGCTGGTTTCCGGGTCTACGAAGACCGCGTCACCCGCGCCGGGCAACTCCAGCTCACCCGGGTCCAGGATGTGGAACACCAGGACTTCATGACCCCGGTGGCGCAACTTCTCGAGCGAGCGTCGTGTGGCCGCCTCGTCAACCAACAGGTCGGAGATCAGGATCACCAACCCCTTTTTTCGCTTCGATGCGGCGACCTCGTCCAGGGCCCCTTCCGCCGCGCTCAATTGGCCGGGCCCCTGGGCCGCCAACTGACGGACCAGTTCCGCCCAATGCTCCTCCGTCCCTCGCGCGGGTGTGCGACGCATGACCTTCTCGGCAAAGAAGACCAATCCGGCCAGGTCGCCTTGACGAATCAACAAAAGCGTCAGACTGGCCGCGACCCGCTTGGCGTAGTCGAGTTTGGTCAGCAGACCGGACTCGCGACTGCGCCAGTCCATCGAACCGCTGATGTCGAGACATACGTGGGCGGCGAGGTTCGTTTCTTCCTCGTATTGTTTGAGATAGTAGCGGTCGGATCGACCGTACATCTTCCAGTCCACGTACCGCAAGTCGTCGCCGGGACGATAGGCGCGGTGTTCGGCGAACTCGACCGAAAAACCGCGGCTGGGCGAGCTATGCAGGCCCGAGATGAAGCCTTTGACCACGGCCCGTGCCACCAGTTCCAGACCGCCGAGAGCGTCGAGCTCCGCCGGGTCGAGAAGGTCGGGTCTGCTGCGAATTCGTGTGTTCATTGGGTCACGCTCAGAAGGCTATTCGGCTGTGGACGTTGGCGAAAGGGCTCGGTTGCGATAAGATCGTGAGACGGCGGTCCGTCAGACGGGCGGCCGCCAGAGGATGTTGGCGAGGACAACGGCCGGAAAAGGGGATCAGTGGGCAAGAGAGAGACGATATTCATCGCGTTGGCTGGTTGCGCGCTGTGGTTTGGATGCAAAGAGGCGCCGGGCTCGACAGAACTCGATCACGACATTTCCGCTGAGGACGTGAGGGCACGAGTTTCGTTCCTGGCCTCCGATCAACTTCTTGGACGCGCGACACCCAGCCGGGGGTTGGACATCGCCGCCGACTACGTCAGGTCGGAGTTCGTGAAGTTCGGCCTCGAGGCGCCACGCGGTGGCTACCTGCAGCGCTACCAACTGGCCATGGGCGAACGGGGCGGCGGCTGGTCGCTGGCCGTTCGACGCGGCAATCGCCGATCGACGCTCGCGTACGGAGAAGACTTCTGGGGCGTCCCCTGGGCGGCGGGAACGGTTGAGGGGCGCGCGCGTTTCGTCGGAGCCCAGCCGTCCCAGCGATCGGCCGAGGATGACGAGACCGTTTGGATCGTCGATCTCGACCGCGGCGTGTCGCCGCGCGAGTGGTTGGCTGCGGCTTCGGTCTCGGGTGCCGTGGGTCTGGTGTTCGTGGTGGACGACGAACTGGGACCGCACGTCAGCGACTGGCAGGACGCGGAAGAGAACATCTACGATTTGGGCGATCTGGAGCCGAATGTCCCTGCCGTCCTGGTCTCGGAGGAAGCGTTGAATGTGGCGATCGAGCGCCTGGACATCGGTACGAGCTTCGCTTCAGCCGACGTGACGAACTCGGGCGCGCGGGTAGAGCTGTCGGCGGACCTCAGCGTGCAAACGCTCACCGCTCCCAACGTGGTCGGCGTCGTGCCCGGCAGCGATCCTGAACTACAAGACGAATATGTTCTGGTCAGCGCTCACATGGACGGCCTGGGCGTCGGCAGAGCGGTGGAGGGCGACTCGATCTACAACGGCGCCGACGACAACGCGTCCGGCACCTCCGCTCTCATAGAGGTCGCCGAAGCCATGGCGGCCCTTCAGGAAGGCCCGCGCCGCTCGGTGATCTTCCTGGCGGTCAGCGGCGAAGAGATCGGCCTGTTGGGTTCGACGTGGTTCGTCGCGCACTCGCCGGTCCCGCTGGATCGGATCGTCGCGAACATCAACATCGATATGGTGGGTCGGAACTGGCAGGACACCATCGCCGTCGTGGGTAAGCAGTATTCGACGTTGGGAGCGACCATCGACAGCGTCGCGGCGGCTCATCCCGAACTCAACATGACCGCGGTGGGTGACCAGTGGCCCGCCGAAGGTTTCTTCTTCCGCTCGGACCACTACAACTTCGCGCGCAAAGGCATCCCGGCCGTCTTTTTCTTCAACGGCACGCACGAGGACTATCACCGTCCGTCAGACGAAGCGGGCCGAATAGAGTTCGGCAAGGCGGCGCGCGTCAGCCGACTGATCTACGAGACTGTGTTGGCGCTGGCGAACGCCGACGGGCGGCCGCGCTGGGACGATGCGGCGCGATCGCGCATCGTCGAGCCGGGACTTTGATACGATTCGGGCCCGCCGGCTGGAGCTACAAAGACTGGGGCGGGATCGTCTACCCCGACCCGCCCCCCAAAGGCTTCGATCCGCTCGTGTTCCTGGCCCGCTACTTCGACACCATCGAAATCAACTCCACGTTCTATAGGCCCGCCCGACCCGATGTCCCCCCGCGCTGGGTGAAAAGGGTGAGCGACA
Source organism: Gemmatimonadota bacterium (assembly GCA_039589995.1). Classification (GTDB taxonomy): domain Bacteria; phylum Gemmatimonadota; class Gemmatimonadetes; order Palauibacterales; family KS3-K002; genus JBDHGH01. The sequence continues at coordinate 12,226 of JBDHGH010000098.1, forward strand.
ATCCCGACTTCAAGTTCACCACCAAGCTGTGGCAGCGCTTCACCCACCAGCGCGATAGCGCCTGGACGCAGGATGAAGTCGATGCCGTCATTGCCAGCACCGATCCCCTGGCGGAAAAAGAAAAGCTGGGAGCGGTCCTGGTTCAGTTCCCCTGGTCGTTCAAGGCCGGCGAGGAATCGCTGGAGTGGTTGTCCGATGTGACCTCGACGTTCTCGGCATATCCGTTGGTGGTCGAGGTGCGTCACGCTTCCTGGAACAGCTCCGAGTTCCATCGCTGGTTGGGCGAGCGCAACGTGGGTTTCGTGAACATCGACCAGCCGCTCTTCTCTCGTTCCATCGGCCCTTCGGCGGAAGCCAGCGGACGCGTGGGCTACGTACGACTGCACGGCCGCAACTACGAAGATTGGTTTCGTGAGGGTGCCGGACGCGACGCGCGCTACGACTACCTGTATAGTAAGGAAGAACTGGAGCCTTGGGTCGAGCGGATCAGGGAACTGGCCGAAGGCGGCCAGGTCGAAGATGTCTACGTCGTCACCAACAATCATTACAGGGGCCAGGCAGCGACCAACGCCATCATGCTGGCGTCGATGGTCCGCGGTAGCCTGCACAAAGCGCCGGAGAGTCTGGCTGACGCCTTTTCGGATTCGCTGGAGGGATTGGCCGAAGCGGACGAAGGAACCCAGCGGCGACTCCTTTAATCTCAGCCCGTCGTTGCACGTGGTGTCTGCGAGCTTTAATCCTTTGTGGAGCTGTGCTGCTCGTTCCTCACGGCGCAGCCGAAACACATATTCGTTAAGCCGCCAAGTCTTGCACGTGTCAGAAGATCGATGTCGCCGCGCGCCCGCCCCTCGGGAGGCCCGAACATGGCTCTTAAGACTCCATTCTCGGCGCCTTTGCTCTCAACTCTCC
>JBDHGH010000098.1:13139-25584 GCA_039589995.1 Gemmatimonadota bacterium
TTCACCGTCGATCCCTTACTTGCCCAAGAATCCTTGCACACGGCGGCGGCACCGGCGCCGAGACCCGGCACCCTCTTCCTTTATCCAGAACGGATTCCACTCGAGGGCGGAGGTCTGGTCGAGGCCGAACGGGACGGCGATCGTACACGGCACCTGGGATTTCAGCACGCCTCTGGAGAACGCCCTGGAACTCGCGCCGTATTTCAAGCGTGGCAAGCTGGTGACTGTGGTGGGGGGCACTCACGGTGCGTTGGGGGAGGCGATCCGGGCCGATTCCGCGTTTGCCGACGCGTTCTGGACGTTTCTCCGAACGGGCGACGTCGCGGTGTTCCCTGATTCCGTTGTCTTGCCTCCCATCGAGTGGGTCGTGCCTGCCGACCTCGAAGAGACTGCCGCGATCTGGAAACGTGGTCGGCGGTGACGTTCAACAGACAACGTTCAGCTGCGCGTTGACGTATGACCGCCCCAAAAAGCCCACCGGTATGTTTGACACGAATCTTGTGTTGCACTAAATTCGTGTTATGAAGAACGTCACGATTACCCTCGATGAAGAGGTCGCTCGTTGGGCCCGAATCCGCGCCGCGGAGCTGAATACCAGCGTCTCTCGGTTGCTGGGGGAGTTGCTGGAGCGGCTCATGCTGGAGGAGCAGAATTACCACGCCGCTATGAAGCAGTATCTATCCGGTGAGGCCCGAGTGTTGAACGAGGCCGGAACCGAATATCCCAAGCGGGACAACCTGCATGACCGCGACGATCTTCGTTGACACCAACGTCCTCGTCTACCGACGAGACTCGGCGCAGGGTGACAAGCAGGCGCAGGCTGCGGCCTGGATGGAGCGGCTTTGGGCGGAGCGCCGCGCCCGACTGAGCTATCAAGTTCTCCAGGAGTACTATGTGTCGGTGACGTCGAAGCTGAAACCGGGCCTTGACCCGGAGTCGGCCCGGAACGATGTCCGCTCCTTGTTGGCCTGGAAACCGGTCACCATCGACGCGGGAGTCGTGGAATCCGCGTGGGTGATTCAGGACCGCTACGGGTTGTCATTCTGGGACGCTCTCATCGTCGCAGCCGCTCAAGTAGCGAATTGCCGGCTGCTGCTCACTGAAGATCTTCAGGATGGGCAGGAACTTGGCGACGTGCGGGTCGTGAACCCTTTCAACAGCTCGCCGGAGAGCCTCCTGTCATAATTGGGCGTTAAGAAAGCAACGTTCCGACGCTCAACATGCAGTTGAACGTCGAACGTCGAACGTTGTCTGTTGAACGTTGAATCAGTACGCTGCGCCCGGCCAAACGCTCACCGACAGCGAAGCGATGGCTCCGTCGCCCGCCGCCAGCGTCATGGTGCTGTACGACAGATCGACATGCACCGGACCGGCGTAGATGCCCAGACCTCCAGCGAGGGCCACTTGCGAGAAGTCGGTGGCGAGTCCGGCTCGCAGCGGCAGCACCGAAATCAGACTCACCTGCGCGCCCGCCGACAAGCTGCGATTCCATTGCTCGCGCAGCGTCCCGCCCAACAGCTCCACGTAATCGGCCGACAGCGCCCACTTCGGTCCCAGGCGGTACATCGCGCCCATGCGCAGACGCTTCGGTGGATCGGCGGTCGCCAGCCTCTCGTCCACTTGCTGTTGCAGCTCCGGCGTCAGGTCGGAATAGGCCATGGTCGTGTCGGTTAAAACGGCTTCGGTGATATCGGCACGCCCCTCGAACAGGCTCAACTCGAAATCTTCGACGTTCCAGTTCACGTTCACGAATGCGTTCTGCAGCGCCAGGCTGAACGTCCAGTTGGACCAGTCCATCGCGGCGCCGAGGTCGAACGCCCACATGCGTCCGGCATCCGAGCCGTTCGAGGACAGAACCTGCATGTCGGCATCCAGAACCAGCGGGCTCGTCGTGAAGGTACTCCCCTGGTCGGATACGATGACCAGCGCATGGGCGATGCCGTACTTTACGCTGGCCCCCACCGAGAACTCCATGCCCGGGAGCGTCTCGAACGAGAAAGGCTGAGCATATGACATGTAGAAGTTGCTGAAGACCGACCCGTCGCCGTCGCCGCCGATGTCGAAGTCCTTGCCGGTTCCGTCCTCTCCGATGTTACCGAACAGGATCAGTTCGGCAGCGTCCGGTGAGAGCTGCAGATCTCCGACTCCAATGGCGCTAAGCCCGAATCCGAAGCGCCAGATGCTCACAGCCAACGCGCTGGCCCCCAGCTCGCCGCCCAACTGGAACATGCGGTCTGGATTGCTCCCGCGGATATCCGCGAGTATCCGCGATTTCGTTGCGTCGTCGATGTACGTCCCATACAAATCGGTGATCTGACCGTAGTCCAGCGAGTTGTTGTTGATGCTGGCGTTCGCCCCGACTATCCCCACCGACCAACCGGGTCGGCCGGGAAGTCCGAGATTCGCCGGGTTCCAGTAGGGTGCTTCGTATCCCCGGGCCCTCGCCGAGTAGGATCCGGCCAGGCCGAAACTGCGGGCGCTGGGCGCCGCCAGCTGCGCGGTACCCGTGGCGGGCAACAAAACCAGCAGGGCGAGAACGATCGTAGCTATCCGTGGCTTTCTCATCGTCCGCCTCCTAGAAGTCGACTCGGAGGACCGACGTCACGCGAAGGTCCACCTGTAGGAACTGATCCGGCGTGAACCGGGCCACCTTCAACTGTCCGCTGGGCCCGGTCTCGGTACCGGACGCGATAGCCTGGACGCCGACGTATACAGTCTCGAAGGTCGCGATTTGCTGAAGTTGCTCTGCCGTCAGCTCGCCCGACTGTGCGATCCCTGGCGTGAACACCAGTTGGTTCAGCGGTATCTCGCGAGCCGGATTGCCCGAAAAGAGGTCTGCCAGTGAACCGGCGATCGATGCTCTGAAGCTGCCGGTCAGCTCGAGGTTGTGCAGCAGCTCCAGCTCGAACAGCCCGCCCTGGACGCGGCGTGCCAGCTCGTCGCGAACCTCCTGGTCGATCTGCACTTGATCCTGCTCGTCCAAGATTTCATCGTCCACGACCACCTCGATGCCTCTCACCTGGATCGACCCAAGCAGGCCGGCGATTTTCGCCCCCAGATTGGCGTCGATGGTCACCGTCTGGTTGTCTTGCGGCGATACGATACGAAACACGATCCGCACGCCTTCCGAGATCTCCCGGTCGGCGATGTTGAACAGGAAGGATTCCGTCTCGCCGGGGCTCATCGCTTCGGAAGCACCGCTGATAAGAACGCTGTCGATCGTCGATCCCGTGGCGATGTCGCGTGCCACCAGAATGATGTAACCGGCGATGCCGGGATCGGGATTCGGCCGCAGCGGGTCGAAGTTCATTTCGTTCGTCACCCGCATCTCCATCTGGGCGCCGATGACATCAATGGTCACCAGCTCGGGCGGGAAGGGAACGTCCAGCGAGTCGATGTAGACAAAGCTGGGCACCTGCACGGTCTGGCCGTTCAAGGCCTGACAGGCGCTGCACATCTGACCCAACCGGTAATCCACGCTGTCCGCCTGCGGATCGATGGCAAAGACCGGGGACCCGTTAACCGTGTCCACGCTCACCACGTCGGGCAGAAGATCGAGTACCGTCACGGTATCGGTGATGTACGGGACGACCACCCCCACGTCCCACTGCGGGGCCTCGGGAAGCTCGCAAGCCGCCAGGATCGATAGCCCCACGACGACAGCCGTCAAATGAGAAGAACGCATGCGTATCTCGGACAGTCCGGCGCTGGACAGCGCGGAAAGGCCTCCGTTGAGAGTTGGGAAAAAGACAGGGGGCTGGGAAAGAGATGCGGGGGTACTGCTGCCTAGCCTACCCCCCGGCGCCCGGGATGTTTCGCGCCGGACCGTCGGTCCCCTTGGGGCTTCGCCTCCCACTCTCAGCCGGCCCTTCTATATTGTGAGACTGCTGGCATACCAGGTTGTTAGAGAGGGAAGGCGTGGAAACAGCACACATCCGCAATTTCTGTATCATTGCTCACATAGATCACGGGAAGTCGACGCTGGCGGACCGGCTTCTGGAGCTTACCGGTGCCATCGACCCCCGGCGAATGAAGGACCAGGTCCTGGACTCTATGGACCTGGAGCGGGAGCGCGGCATCACGATCAAAGCCCACGCCATTCGGTTCAGCTACAATGCGCAGGACGGCGAGGAGTACGAGCTGAACCTGATCGACACGCCGGGCCATGTCGACTTTACCTACGAGGTCAGCCGCAGCCTGGCGGCGTGCGAGGGCGCTCTGCTGGTGGTGGACGCCAGTCAGGGCATCGAGGCTCAGACGCTGTCGAACTTGCTCCTGGCCCTGGAGGCCGGCCTCACGGTGATACCGATCATCAACAAGATCGACCTTCCCAACGCGGAACCCGAACGCAGGCGCGGCGAGTTGGCCGAGTTGCTGGATTGCTCGGAGGACGAAGTGCTTCTGGTCAGCGCAAAGGAGGGGACGGGGGTCGAGGCGGTGCTGGAAGCCGCCGTCGAACGCGTGCCGCTACCCGGCGGCAACGCCGACGCACCGCTGCGGGCGCTGATCTTCGATTCTCAGCACGATAACTACCTGGGCGCTGTCCCACTGATCCGGGTCGTCGATGGGCGTGTGAGGCCCGGGACGACGATCGCGTTCGGTTCGAACGGGTCGAAGTACGAGGTGCGCGAGGTCGGATACCTGCGCTTGGGTGCGGTGTCGACGCCGGAGCTCAGCGCGGGCGAAGTCGGATACCTGACGGCGCAGATCAAGTCGGTAGCGGACACGAAGGTCGGCGACACGGTGCTCGATGCCGAAGAGCGGGCGGACGAGTTACTTCCCGGCTACCGAGATGTGAAGCCCATGGTCTTTGCCGGGCTCTACCCCGGTGACTCGGACCAGTACGAGCGTTTGCGAATCGCGCTGGAGAAGTTGAAGCTGAACGACGCCTCGATCCAGTACGAGTTCGAGACCAGCGAGGCGTTGGGCTTTGGTTTCCGGTGCGGCTTCCTGGGCCTGCTTCACATGGAGATCGTGCGAGAAAGGCTGGAGCGCGAGTTCGACCTCGACCTCGTCAGCACGGTTCCGAACGTGGAGTATCGCGTGCAGTTAAAGAGCGGCGAATGGGTCGCGGTGGAGAACCCGGCCCGCATGCCAGCGGCGGGCGACTTCGACGTTATCGAGGAGCCGTACGTGCGGGTGCGGATCCTATGTCCTGCCGACTACATTGGTGGGGTCCAGAAGCTCTGCCACGAACGGCGCGGAGTGTTCGGTCACCTGCACTATATCGATAGCCAGCGCGTGGAGGTCGTCTACGATCTGCCGTTGGCCGAGATGGTGCTCGATTTCTACGAGAAGCTGAAGTCTCTATCGCGCGGCAACGGAAGCCTCGACTACGATCTGATCGGCTACCGCGCCAGCGACCTGGGTCGCCTCGATATTCTGCTGAATGGCGACCCGGTGGACGCGCTCAGCATGATCGCGCACCGCGACAAGGCGTATCACACCGGCCGGGCGCTGGTGGAGAAGTTGAAGGAGTTGATACCGCGACAGCTTTACGCGGTGGCGATCCAGGCGGCGATCGGGAACCGAGTCATCTCGAGAGAGACGGTGAAGCCGGTGCGCAAGGACGTGACCGCGAAGTGCTACGGCGGCGACGTGACGCGAAAGCGCAAACTTCTGGAGAAGCAGAAGGAAGGTAAGCGCCGCATGAAACGAGTCGGTCAGGTTGACGTTCCTCGCGAGGCCTTCCTGGCCATTTTAGAGGTGGGATGAGCGAATCGGACTCGCGCAGGGTCTACGCACGGGCGCCGGACGAGCTTGCCGATGTCGTCATGGCCATTCCGGCGCTGCGTCGCTTGACAGAACGGTACGACGAAGGGTCAGTGGACGTGTGGTGCCCGACGCCGTGGGTCCCGGTGCTCGAGATGGCGGAGCTGGACGCCGCCGTGATCCCGTTCAAGCAGACGGGGGCGATTTGGAAGACGGCGACCTGGCTTCGCGGTCCGCGTTACGGGGCGGCTTATCTCTTCACTTCCGACCTCACGCCGGCAGCGGCGGCTTGGCTTGCGGGCGTGCCCAAACGCAGGGGCGTACCCACGGGTCGTCGCCGTTGGTCGCTGACCGAGTGGGCGGCGATTGCCGAGTTGTCCGATGAGCACCGGGTCAGTTCGTTCATGGCGGTGGCCGATCCTGATTGGCCCGGCGGCCTTCCGCCCCGGCCTCAGCTGGCCGTTCCCGCTCGAGCTCACGATCAGTTCCGACAACTTCTCGGCGGTCGTATACGGCGTCCGCTGATCGGTATCGCCCCGGGCTCTAGCGCGCCGGCGCGCCGTTGGCCCGAGGGCCGCTTCACGGCGATGGCCGGAATGCTGGCAGCCGAAGGCGGTACCATCGCGGTCTTCGGTGGCCCTGGAGACGAAGTGTTGGCGGCTCGTGTGGCAGCGGGCGCGGCAGAGAGTGGTGTCGACCTGGGCGGTCGCACCAGCGTGGCGGTGTTTGCCGCCGGCCTGGCTGCGTGTGACGTCGTGGTCGCGAACGACAACGGGGCGCTCCACCTGGCGGCAGCCGTGGGAACGCCGGTCGTGGGTATATTCGGACCGCGGCCCCCGGAATTCAGCGGTCCGTTGAAGAGTTCGGCGCGGATCCTCTACCAGGCCTCGTTGCCCTGCGCGCCGTGCGGTAGGGAGAAGTGCCCGCGTCAGGGAGTCGGTACATTCCTGCCCGACGCGAGAGATGAATGCTTACAGCTAGTTTCGGTAGAAGCGGTGTTGCGAGCCGTTTCGGTTCAGCTTGGAGAATCAGGAGCCTTCAGCGATGTCTAACGTCTCAGACGCTTCGTGGGTTGTCGGGGTCGACATTGGTGGCACGAACCTCAACGTGGGCGTTGTTCCCATAGCTGGGGGCGCACCCCTCGCCTTTCGGTCCGAGCCGACCGAGGCGCAGCGCGGTGCCAAGTTCGTCGTCGACCGCGTGGTCAAGATGATCAGGGATTCCATCGAAGATGTGATGGATCAGCAAAATTGCGGTCGCGTGGCCTTTGCGGGTGTCGGTATCGGTTAGCCGGGTCCCCTGGATCGCCAATCGGGTACCGTGATCAGTACGCCGAACCTTGGATGGCGTAATTTCCCGCTTCGCGATCTCATCCAAAACGCGGTGGACCTGCCGGCGATTCTGGACAACGATGCGAACGCGGCAACGTATGGTGAGTGGTGGCAGGGCGCCGGCCGCAGCGTCGATACGCTCGTCGGCGTGACGCTGGGGACCGGCATCGGCGGCGGCGTGGTGTTGGAAGGAGAGCTATATCACGGGGCGGCGGACGCGGCGGCCGAGATCGGTCACATGACCATCGACTCCACCGGCAGGAAATGCAATTGCGGGAACTACGGATGCCTGGAGGCCTACGCCTCGGGTCCGGCTATCGCGGCGCGCGCCGTGGAGGGCCTCGAATCAGGAGCGGGCTCGATACTGCCCGAGCTTGCCGGTGACCTCGAGGATCTCACGGCCGAGACCGTCTACGAGGGTGTGGTGCAGGGCGACCCCTACGCTACGGAGGTCATGCACGACACGGCAAAGTTCCTGGGGGTCGGGCTCGCCAATATCATCAACATTCTCAACCCGGAGATGCTCGTTATCTCGGGTGGCGTCACCCGGGCCGGAGACCACCTCTTCATCCCGCTCCGCACCGAGATCCGGCGGCGTGCGTTCCGCGTGGCCGAGCAGTCGTGTCGCATCGTGGCGTCCGAGCTGGGTGGGAAGGCAGGCGTGATTGGCGCCGTCGCCTGCTTCAAGAAGATCAAGTTCGGCGAGGTCTGAGGCGATGCCGCTCTGACCGTGATACGAGTCGGGGTCATCGGGACCATGGTGTGGGACACCATCCGCCGCGACTCGGATGAAGCGTCTCCGATGGAGGAGTGGGGAGGTATCGCTTACGCGCTGGCGGCAGCCGATGCCATCCCTGCCCTGGGTAGCACGATCGTGCCGATCATCAAACTCGGCCGCGATCTCGCCGAGCCGGGTTCTCGGTTCTTTAGAGACTTGTCGTGCATCGAGACCGAGGAAGGGATCGTGGTGGTGGACGCTACGAACCCGCGGGTCGAGCTGCACTACGAGGGAACGGAGCGTCGGTGCGAGCGGCTGCAGGGCGGTGTGCCGGCCTGGAGTTGGTCGGAGGTCGCGTCCTTCATCGAAGGTTGCGATGCCCTCTACATCAACTTCATCACCGGAGACGAATTCGATCTCGGAGTCGCCAAGGAGGTTCGACGAAACTTCGACGGCCCGATCTACGCCGACATACACTCGCTGACGTTGGCGACCGGACCTGAGGGAGAGCGGACTCGACATCCGCTTGCACGAAGCGGCGAGTGGCTTGCCTGTTTCGATGCCGTTCAGGTGAACGAGGACGAGCTGGCCGAATTGGCCGGCGAGAATAGCGACCCGTGGGAGTTCGCCACCGGCGTCATCTCCGGGAACACTCGAGCGCTTTTTGTGACCTTGGGTGAGGGCGGCGCCGCCTACATAACGGAGAGTCGCCATCCGCTCCGAGAATCTAGCGGCGAGACGGACGAGGCGGGTCCGATCGCCGGCCGCCTGGAAGTCGCGCCCGTCGCGGAGGGCGACTCGACAGGATGCGGCGACGTCTGGGGAATCACGATGTTCCGAGCGCTGCTGGCGGGAAATGAAGTGGAACAGGCCATGTCACTTGCGAATTTTGCCGCAAGTCGCAACGTGTATCACCGGGGCGCGACGGGATTGAATCATTTTCTTAAGGGAGAGCTTGCGCGTGCGTAGAGGGACACCAGGGAGTCGTCGCGCGTGACCTATTTGCTGCCGGTTCCGGAGACGCTGGACGAGCGCGGCTTCGAGACGCTCGTCGGCGGTTGGAACGATGCGCAGGGCGCCAAACTGCTGCTCGATGCGCGCCACGTGCACTGGGTTAGCCCCTACGGAATTCTCGGGCTTTTGGCCGTGGGAGAGGCGTCTCTCGAGCGGTCGGGCGAGCGGGCGCTGTTTCAGCCGCCCGAGAGCAGAGAGGTGTCGAGCTATCTGTCCCGGATCGGCTTTTACGAGGTGGCCCACAGGATCTTCGATTTCCCGGAGCGGGCGCGAAGACGGGCGTCGGGCGAATCGGATGCGCTGCTCGAGATCACGCCTATCGAGTCGCACCAGGATGTGCACGACGTCGTCGACCGAGTGCGCGATCGTGCGGCGCAGATTCTCGGGAAACGCCTGGGCTACCCGCCGCCGGCCGTGCTTCACTTCAGCGTCATTCTGTCTGAAGTCTGCCAGAACATCGTCGAACACGCGGGCGCCGATGGCTGGGTTGCGGCGCAGGCCTACAATTGGAAACAGAGGTTGGGGCGTCAGGTCGTCGTCATCTCGGTCATGGATGTGGGCATGGGTTTCCGAGGCTCGTTGGCGCGCGAGCATGCTCAACAGTATGGCGATCGCTGGTCCGACGAGACCGCACTGGAAGCCGCGTTCCTGCACGGCGTGTCCCGCTATCGCGATCCCGGTCGGGGCCAGGGCCTGCAGGGAATTCGCAAACAAGTCACTCGTTGGGACGGACTGTTCACGATCCGCAGCGGCACGGCGCAAATCGCCGAAGTACCGGAGTGGGCCGACAAGCAACCGATCGCCGGCAGTCTCTCCGATTTCCCTGGGGCGCAAATTCAGATAGTTTTACCTCAAGTCGTGCCGGCGGACGGCGCCGGACGGTCACGTGGAGGGCGTGGGAATGGGTGAACGGGTGGCACGTGGGACCGGTGAGGGTGCGGACAACCGGCTTCGCACTTCGGTGGCGATGCTGTACAGCAACCTCGTAACGCGACCGACCGGACAGGCGATCCGGGTCGCGATCGAAGAGCAGATCCAGGATGGCCCGGGTCCGTGTGTGTCGATCCTCGACTTCTCTCAGGTCGGGGTGATCGACTTCAGCTGTGCCGACGAAGTCATCGCCAAGCTGCTAGAGAAGTATCGACGTGCGGACCGACCTTCCGAAGCGTACTTCGTTCTGCAGGGTGTTTCCGAACATCATCGCGAGCCGATCGAGACCGTGCTCCGAAGGCACAACCTGCTTCTCGTGGCTGTCGAGTCCGGTCGACCCGAATTGTGGGGTCCCGCGCCCACACGATTGCGTATGGTATGGGATTGGCTCGGTCGATCGGGGAGAGCGGTAACCGGCGAGTTCGCGTCCGAACAAGGACTCGACGAAAAGACGGCGACCTCCTGGTTCAAGAGGCTGGCAAGCTCGCGCGTGGCCGTCCCCGAGGGAGATGAAGGGTTCGTCAGCCTGGCCCAGACGCTCGATCGCGGGGCGTCGGGCGGACAGCCGACGTCGGTGGACATCGGTCCTTCAGGCGCCCCGGGAATGCCCAGTTGACGGCGCATGGCGTTGACCGCCCTCGGGGTCGTGAGTAAGTTTTTTGAGAACAGTATTCATTATCATTTAGATTTGCGCCGGGAGGACGGCCGGGAGGACGGTATGTCGGCGGCGACGATGTTGGACAAGATCGAGGCGGTCATCGAGGAGATTCGGCCTGCTGTGCGGGCCGATGGCGGTGACGTCGAACTGGTGGGCTTCGATCCCGAAGAGGGGCGCGTGGAGCTGCGCCTCGTCGGTGCCTGCCACGGCTGTCCGTCTGCGCTCCTGACACTCAAGGGGGGCATCGAGCACCGCTTGCGTGCTCAGTTGCCCGAAGTCAAATCGGTCGTTGCGATCTAGATCATGGTCTGACACCGGCGACTACCGGCATGGGTCTCCTGTGCCGGTTTTTTTGTCCCTGGCAGCGACACAAAAGGCGGAAGAACAATTGGAGATGGATAGATGATGGCTGGAGGTGAACAGAAACCGGGTGGAGATCAGCCTAAAGTCGGAAGGAAGCTGCCGGTGATGGGGACGGGCGGAGCTTCCGGCGGGGGCCAGCAGCAGAAACCGCCGCCGCGGCCCGCGCCCAGCGCGCCCGCCGAGCCGGAGCCTGTCCCCGGCGTGAGCAAGATCATCGCCGTCAGCTCGGGGAAGGGAGGCGTTGGAAAGTCCACGGTCGCCACCAACCTGGCCGCAGCTCTCGCCAGCCGCGGCTATAAAGTCGGCCTGATGGACGCTGACGTCTATGGCCCGAATATCCCGATGATGTTCGGTGTTTATGAAAAGCCACGCGTCACGCCAGACGAGCGCGTCGAGCCCCTCGAAGCCCACGGAGTCAAGCTCATAAGCATTGGATTCCTGTTGGATGCGGACATGCCGGCGATCTGGCGGGGCCCCATCGTCCAGGGAATCGTGCGTCAGTTCCTGCAGCAGGTGGACTGGGGTGAGCTCGACTACCTGCTGGTGGACTTGCCACCGGGGACCGGAGATGCGCAGCTGTCGCTGGTGCAGTTGGCCAAGATCGACGGGGCGTTGATGGTGACCACTCCTCAGGGCGTGTCGGTCGGTGACGTGCTCAAGGGAATCAAGATGTTCGAGACTGTGGAAGTGCCGGTTATCGGGCTGATCGAGAACATGAGCGGCTTCGCTTGCCCGCACTGCGGAGAGCAAACCCCCGTCTTCGGGCAGGGCGGCGGCGAGAAGCTCGCCGCCACCACAGACGTTCCGTTCTTGGGTGCTGTGCCCTTGGGTGCCGGCGTGGTCGTCGCAGGGGATTCTGGCCGTCCGACGGTCGTTTCCGATCCCGAGTCTCCCGAGGCCGCAGCGTTCTTCGAGCTGAGCGATAGGATCGTCGCCGCCCTTGGCGCGACGGCCGAAGCCAGCGAGGCCTCGATCTCGGAGTAGCCGCCCCGGCTCGACCTCCTAGAAAGAAAGGGGCCGCGTCAGCGGCCCCTTTTCACTGGTTGCAACCCAGCGTCTAGAGTCGGGCGACGGTTATTCCGCCAAAGGCTCCACTCACCGAAACCGTAAGACGGTTCTTGGCCGTATCCCAGTTCCGACTTAACCAAACGCCGCCATCCTGCTCCTCGAACCCGGGCGCCTTGAACGACATGAGGAATGTGCTTCGGTCGATTCGTACACCGAGCTCGGCGGGTACATCGATTTCGATGGTGCCGAGGCCGACGTTGATGTCAGCTACTGCGTCGTTCTTCCACTTGCCCGAGAAATCCAGCGCCAGTTTCCCCACTCCGCCCGAGACGGTGATGTTCTCACAGCCCGAGTTGCCCAGTTCTTCGACCTTGAAGGAAGCGGCGCCGGCCTTGAAGGTGCAATGCTCGGCCGTCTCTTTGTTCGGTTCGCTGAAACTGACGTGCGTGTCGCTCGCCCCCGTCTTGAGCGAGAGGTTCTGTAGTCTCAGGCCTCCGAGGTCCAGGTTCGCCTCGGCGGCCCCGAACTTCATGCTCAATGAGAGGGGCACCTCCCCGGTGAGGTCCAGGCGAAGGTGGCCGGCCTCGTGATCGTAGTCCAGGTCGTCGAGGTCGTCCTTGCCATCGATATCGATCACGAGTTGGCCGCGACGATCGGACTCCAGGTAGCTGCTGGTTAGGTCGAACATGTCCTCATCGTAACGCGAATCGA
>JBDHGH010000099.1:0-13130 GCA_039589995.1 Gemmatimonadota bacterium
GGAGAAGCGGGTGATGGATGGAGACACCCTCGTCGAGTTAATTCTCGCGATAGCCATCGTCGGTATCCCGGCTGCGGCGCTGTCGTTACGGTTCGTCCTCAGGCCGATGCTGAAAGACGTCACCGAGGCGATTAGAAGCATAAGACAACCGACGAGTCCCCAGCTGGAGCAGCGGCTAGCCGAGCTGGAAGAGGGCCAACAGCTGATTGGCGAGCAACTCAAACGGCTGGTCGAGGCCGAGCGCTTCCGCGCGCAGCTTCATTCGGGCAGCGAGTCCAAGTAATGAGCAGTCCCGATCCCGCAGCAACTCTGCACATCACCAACGGCGATTCTGCCGCGTCGGCGATTGGAGAGGCCGGGATCAGCGGAACGATTCTCCCCTGGAGAGACGTGCTTCACGAAGGGCCGGTTGCCGGCGACCTCGACCTGGAAGGACTTCGCCCGGTTCGCGCTCGGTTTCTCTCTGACGTCGGCTGGGGGAAGTACGACGACATCCTCTCGATGATGTTCGAGCGCGACTCTGTCGTGCACCGTTTCCGACAGAATCAGGAAGTCGTGTTTTGGTTCGAGCACGACCTTTACGATCAACTTCAACTGATTCAAGTCCTTCACGAGTTCGCGGGGTGGGATCTGGGTGATACGACGCTCAGCCTGGTGGGCCCGGCCGAGTATCTGAGCATGGTCGAGCTCGAGCGGCTGCGGGAGCTTCATGCGAATCGTCAGCCGGTCACACGTCGGCAGCTCGATCTTGGGCGCTGGGCCTGGGAAGCGTTCGGGTCGCCCGATCCAACAGTCATCGAGCGCCTGCTCGACGAGGACATGACACCGCTGCCATTCCTGAAGAAAGCGCTGCAACGACACTTCGAGGAGTTCCCGGCGACGACCACGGGTCTGTCCCGCTCGGAGACCCAAGCGCTGGAGGCCATACGCGAGGGTGCACCGACTCTGGGTGAAGCATTTCGGGCGGCACACCTGGAGCGAGAGGATCCGCTCTTCCTGGGGGACGCGACCTTCGCAACTTATCTCGATCGTCTGAGCGAAGGACGAGAGCCCCTAATCCTGGCGACCGACGGTCAGCGGATCCGCGCGCCCACGTGGCAGGACGATGACGACCGGGAGTTCTGGGCGACGAAAGCCGTGCTCACCGACATGGGCCAGGCCGTGCTCGCCGGCAAACAAGATTGGCTGGCGATTCACGAGATCGATCGCTGGCTTGGCGGTGTGCGCCTGAAGAGCGGCGGTCCGGTCTGGCGTTGGGACCCGATAGCCCGACGGCTCGTGCTGACCGCACCATGACGAACCCCATCGTCGAGTTCGTAGAACACCAGGGCATCTTTGTGTTGGACGGAGGGCTGGCCACGACGCTGGAAGCGCGGGGCCAAGACCTCAACGACGAGTTGTGGTCGGCCAAGGTTCTTTTGGAGGCGCCGGATGCGATTCGCCAGGTCAACTTGGATTTTCTCGCGGCGGGCGCGGATTGCATAGCATCGGCGACCTACCAGGCAAGCGTGCCCGGTTTCCGAAAACGCGGCCTGAGCGATAACGAGGGCGTCGAGTTGTTGCATGAAGCAGTGCGCATCGCCGTCGAGGCGCGCGATGCGTTTTGGAACGAGCCAAACAATCGTAGCGGTCGTCACCGCCCGCTGGTCGCCGCCAGCGTCGGACCGTACGGCGCGTTTCTCGCCGACGGGTCGGAGTACACAGGCGATTACGATATCGACGACGACGAGCTGTACGATTTTCATCACCACCGTTGGCATATTCTCGCCGAAAGCGAGGCCGATCTGTTGGCTTGCGAGACTATCCCATCGGCGCGCGAAGCTCGAGTGTTGCTGCGACTTCTGTGTGAGACGCCAAACAGGTGGGCCTGGCTGAGCTTCAGTTGCGCGGATAAGGCTCACTTGTGTGATGGGAGTCTGTTGGTCGATGCGGTGCGGGCCTGCGATGCCGAAGAGAGAGTTGCGGCCGTCGGCATCAACTGCATAGCGCCCGAATTGGCTTCGTCTGTGATCATTGAGGTGCGAGGAGCGACGGCGAAGCCGATTCTCGTGTATCCGAACTCGGGGGAGCAGTACAACGTCGACGGACGGGTCTGGGTCGGCGCCCCGGAGCCCATCGACTGGGGACAGGCATCGGCCGAGTGGCATCGTCTCGGAGCCGCTGGCATCGGCGGGTGCTGCCGGGTCGGTCCGGACGACATCGCCGAGATACGTCGCCAACTGATTGTCTGAGGCCAGCCCCGGACTCTCCTTCGCCGGGTGGAACCCTGAAAAGAAAGGGTTGGATTATTCCGAGAAAGGTGTTAAGATGACGGAAATCGGACAAAAGAGGTCCTTTAACTCGCCATACCGGTGCGACTCACTAAAGAGACAGAGTACGCGCTTCGCGGGCTGAGCGCCTTGGCCCGCCAACCCCAAGGCAGCGTGGTGCCCGTAACTGGGCTGGCCGGTGCCGAAGACTTACCAAGAAGTTTTCTCGCAAAAATCTTTCAAAAACTAGCTCGCAACGGGATCGTGCAGGCAAGTAGGGGTGCGGGCCGTGGCTATTCCCTGGTAATGGCGCCCGAAGAAGTCACGGTGCTGGGCGTTATCGAGGCCGTGGAGGGATCGGGATACATGGACCATTGCCTGTTCTGGGGTGGTCACTGCGGTGGATCGACTCCCTGTTTGTTGCACGATCGTTGGGCGAACATCAAACCGCAGCTGCAGGAACTGCTGGAGGGAACAACGCTCGCTGACCTGACTGCGGCTTCGGCGGGCTGAGCGTACAAGCGTAGCACAGGTAGGAGGAGAGCGTACATGCTGGTCTTATTCTCCGCGCCGATTGTGTTCGTTCTGCTAGCTGTTGCTGGCCTTCCCGCGAACGACGCTATCCCCCCCACGTCCCAAACAATGGGTGAGGGCCAGAGCTTGTTCGAGACTCAGTGCCGGGTGTGTCACAGCCTCGGTGCAGATCGCGTCATCGGTCCGGGGCTGGAGGACATCTCCGAGCGCCGAGACCGGGCTTGGCTGGTGGCGTTCATCACCGCGCCCGACCGAATGGTCGCTGACGGCGATCCGATCGCTACCGAGCTGTTTGAGGAGTATCAGATACCGATGCCGAACTTGGGTCTCACCGAGGCCCAGGCCGAGTCAATACTCGATTTCCTTGCCGGTGCCGAAGGGGCAGCGCCGGTAGTTTCTGCGCCCCCGACCCGGCTCCCGGATGGGGATGCCGCGATGGGACGCGAGCTTTTCATCGGAGGGCACCGCCTCGAGGAAGGCGGTGCCGCGTGCATCTCCTGCCACAACATTGCGGGACTTGGACCGCTGGGCGGTGGAACCCTTGCGAAGGAACTGAGCGGGGCAGCCGCGCTCTACGGGGTTGGCCTTCCGGCATTGCTCGAGGCGCCGCCCTATCCTGCGATGCAGGCCATCTACGCTAACCGCCCGCTAACACCGGTGGAGGTCGCGAATCTCTCCGCGTTTCTGGCCGCGGCGGAGCAGGGCGATACTCCCGCGAACTCTCGGTTTCCGTTCCCCGCGGCAGGTTTCGGAGGGCTGGTTCTCCTCGCAGCATCGGCTGGGTTGCTGTGGAGGGGTCGCCTGCGCGGGGTGCGGAAGCCCTTGATCGGAGAGCAGAAATGAGCTGGATCAAGGACGTTGTCGATCCGAAAACGCGCCTCTGGGAGGAGTTCTACCGCAATCGCTGGCAGTACGACAAGGCGGTTCGGAGCACCCATGGTGTGAACTGCACTGGCGGCTGCAGCTGGATGATCTACGTGAAAGACGGGATCGTAACCTGGGAGATGCAGGCGACGGATTATCCCGAGCTCGAAGCCGGTCTCCCGCGGGAGGAGCCAAGAGGGTGCCAGAGAGGGATGTCGTTCTCCTGGTATCTCTACAGCCCCATTCGTGTGAAGTACCCGTATCTGCGTGGCGCGTTGATGGATCTGTGGAGAGCGGCAAAACGCGAGCACACCGATCCCGTGGAAGCCTGGACCTCTATTGTCGAGGATGAAGGCGCTCGAACCCGGTTTCAACAAGCGCGAGGTAAAGGAGGGTTTCGCCGGGCGAGCTGGGACGAGGCGTTGGAGATCATGGCTGCGGCCAACATCTACACCACCAAGAAGTATGGACCGGACCGGGTGATCGGGTTCTCGCCCATCCCGGCGATGTCGATGCTCAGCTACGCGGGCGGCTCGCGCTTCCTTCAGCTGATGGGCGGGGTGAACCTCAGCTTCTATGACTGGTATTGCGATCTCCCTCCGTCCTCACCTGAGGTTTGGGGCGAGCAAACCGACGTGTGCGAGAGCGCAAGCTGGTACGACGCCAAGTACCTCGTCGTTATGGGCTCGAACCTCAACATGACCCGGACGCCGGATGTGCACTACGCGGCGGAGGCCCGGCACAACGGCACCAAGCTGGTCGTGTTCTCTCCCGACCTCAGCCAGGTCTCACGCTATGCGGACTGGTGGATCCCGGCCCATGCCGGTCAGGACGGCGCGTTCTGGATGGCGGCCAATCACGTGATCCTGAAGGAGTTCCATGCCGAACGACAGGTCCCCTATTTCACCGATTACCTGAAGCGCTACTCCGACTCGCCGTTCCTCGTGACGCTGAAGGGAGGAGCCGACGGATGGGAGCCGTCGCGCCTGCTTCGCGCCAGCGATCTAGATGGTTACGGCGGCGAGGAGAACGGGGACTTCAAGTTCCTGATGTTGGACGAGAGCGGAGACCTGAAGCTGCCTAAGGGCACGTTGGGATTCCGTTGGGATGAAGAGGGCGGCAAGTGGAACCTCGCCTTGAAGGACGGACAGGACGACTCGGAGATCAAGCCGGTTCTCTCGCTGCTGGATAGCAACGATGAGGTCCTCCGGGTCGTTTTCTCCGATTTCTCCGCGGATGCGCGCCTGAGCAGAGGCGTGCCGGTTCGCTACATCGAGACGGCTAGCGGGCGAGTACCTGTCACGACGGCCTTCGATCTTCTGATGGCGCAGTTCGGCGTCTCTCGAGGCCTGCCTGGCGATTATCCCGAGAGCTACGACGACGAGGAAGGCGCTTATACTCCGGCCTGGCAAGAAAGCTTGACGGGCGTCTCCCGCAACACGGTCATCAAATTCGCGCGCGAGTTTGCCGAGAACGCCGAGGCGACTCGAGGTCGCTGCACCGTGATTATCGGAGCGGGGATCAACCACTGGTATCACAACAACCTCATTTACCGGGGACCCACGACCGGGCTGATGCTCACCGGCTCGGTAGGGGTGAGGGGCGGGGGTCTGGCTCACTACGTTGGACAGGAGAAACTCGCGCCTATGGCGGCCTGGGCGAGCGTCGCCTTCGCCACCGACTGGTTGAAACCCCCGAGACTTCAGAACGCACCATCGTTCCACTACGTCCACACGGACCAGTGGCGTTACGAGCGCGGCTTCGGCGAGTACCACCCGGTGCCCGATGACGATCTGGCGAAGGGTCATGCCATCGATCACCAGGTCCGGGCCGTACGACTGGGGTGGCTCCCGTTCTTCCCGCAGTTCAATCGAAACAGCCTGGACCTGGCGCGAGATGCGGTGGCGGCCGGGGCTGCGACGGACGAAGAGATCGCGGACTACGTTGCCGACCAACTACGCAAACGCGACCTGAATTTCTCGGTAGAGGACCCGGATGCTCCGGAAAACTGGCCGCGGGTCTGGTATATCTGGCGCGGCAACGCCCTGATGTCGAGTGCCAAAGGCCACGAGTATTTCTTACGGCACTACCTTGGCACGCACGACAACGCCATCGGAGACGAAGTAGCCGAAGGGTCAACCAGCGATGTCGTTTATGCGGAGGAGGCCCCCCGTGGGAAGTTCGACCTGGTGGTGGACCTGAATTTCCGCATGGATACCTCGGCGCTCTACTCGGACATCGTCTTGCCGGCTGCGACCTGGTACGAGAAGAACGATCTGAATAGCACGGACCTCCACTCTTTCATCCACCCGTTGACGCAAGCGATCGCACCCTGCTGGGAGTCGAGGAGCGACTGGGACATCTTCAAGGCTCTCGCGAAGAAGACGGGTGAGCTGGCGAAGACGCATATCCCCGACCCCGTGAAGGATGTCGTCGCCATTCCGCTCAGGCACGACACTCCGGACGAGTTGGCGCAACCCTCGGTTAAGGACTGGACGAAGGGCGAGTGCGAGTACGTCCCGGGAGTCACGGGACCGCACCTCAAGGTGGTCGAGCGTGATTACGCGAACCTATACGAACGCTTTACGTCGTTCGGCCCTGCCGCTAGATCAGGGATCGGCGCCCACGGAACCGCCTGGGGCATCGCCGATCAATACGACGAGCTCGTGCAAAAGAATCCCAGCGTGGAGTGGAACGGCGAGCGCTATCCTTCTTTGAAGGATGCGGTCCATGCCGCGAACGTGATCTTGGCGCTCGCTCCCGAGACCAACGGCGAGGCGGCGTACCGGGCGTTCAAAGCCCAGGAAAAAAGGGTCGGCTTACCGTTGGCCGACCTGGCCGAGCCGTACCGGGGCGTGCGCATGACCTTCGATGATCTCATCGCTCAACCCCGGCGCTTGCTGACCAGCCCGATCTGGTCGGGCTTGATGAACGAAGGGCGGCCCTACTCGCCGTACACGTACAACGTGGAACGGCTCGTACCCTGGCGAACTCTCACTGGGCGCCAGCACTTCTATCTGGATCATGAGGGGTACATCGCATTCGGCGAGCATCTTCCGACATACAAGCCGACTCCTGCCCCAGAGGTTTACGGTGATCTCGTCAATAGCCAGAAGGACGACGCTACTCTGGTTCTCAACTATCTCACTCCCCACGGGAAGTGGCACATCCATTCCACCTACTACGACAACCATCGGATGCTGACCCTGTCGCGAGGGATCGAGCCATTCTGGATTAACGACAAGGATGCGGAATCGGTGGGCATCCGCGATAACGATTGGCTGGAGGTCCACAACGATCATGGCGTGGTGGTCACTCGGGCCGCGGTGAGTGCCCGGATCCCGCGCAAGACCTGCTTCTTCTATCACTCGCCCGAGCGGACCATCTCCGTACCGAAATCTCCGCTGCGCGGGAACCGAAGGGCCGGGGGGCATAACAGTCTCACCCGCACGCGCCTCAAGCCGTCGTTGATGATGGGCGGATACGGGCAGTTCACCTACGGCTTCAACTACTGGGGGCCCACGGGTGTGAATCGTGACACCCACGTCCTCGTGAAGAAGCTCGAGGGACGACCCAACTGGTAGACGAGGGAAACCATGGACGTACGCGCTCAAGTTTCGATGGTCTTCCACCTGGACAAGTGCATCGGGTGCCACACGTGCAGCTTGGCCTGCAAGAACATCTGGACCGACCGCAAAGGCACCGAGTACATGTGGTGGAACAACGTGGAGACCAAACCGGGCACTGGATATCCGACCCTCTGGGAGGATCAGGAGAAGTACAGAGGTGGCTGGAAGCTCGAGGACGGTAAGCTGCGGCTCAGGGTTCAGGGGAAGGGGAAGACCCTCGGAAACCTGTTCTACAACCGCAGCCTCCCGGTCCTGGACGACTACTACGAGCCGTTCACCTATAAGTACCAGGACCTGTTCGACGCTCCGGCATCGGACGATCAGCCGACGGCCCGACCCATCTCCATGGTCACCGGCGAGGAGATGGACATCGAGGCGGGCCCCAATTGGGACGACGACCTTGGAGGTTCACCCCTCTACGCCGAGAACGACTTCAACCTCCAGGACCTGACGCCGCAAGAGCGCGAGGGATTCTTCGAGCTCGAGCGCATCGTGCACCTGTATCTTCCACGCATCTGTAACCACTGTCTAAATGCGGGATGTGTAGCCGCCTGTCCCGCGGGCGCGATCTACAAGCGGGGAGAAGACGGCGTCGTCCTGGTCAACCAGGATAAGTGCCGCGCCTGGCGCATGTGCATCTCCGGCTGCCCGTACAAGAAGGTCTACTACAACTGGGGTACGGGAAAGTCCGAGAAGTGCATCCTCTGCTTCCCGCGATTGGAAAGCGGGCAGGCCCCAGCCTGTTTCCACTCGTGCGTGGGTCGAATCCGCTACGTCGGCCTGCTTCTATACGATGCGGACCGGATCTCCGATGCCGTAGCGGTACCCGACGATGAGCTGGTGGAAGCGCATCGCGACATCATCCTCGATCCCTTCGATCCCGAGGTCATCGCGGCTGCTGCCGAGAACGGAACCGATCCCTTGTGGATCGAATCGGCTCAGAATTCTCCTGTCTACAAGTTCGTGAAGCAGTGGAAGCTGGCTCTCCCGCTTCATCCGGAGGCCCGCACGCTCCCCATGCTCTTCTACGTTCCTCCCTTGCTCCCGGTCATGGGGACGAGGGAGAACGGGAGCTTCGAGATCGAAGGGGAAGATTACTTCGGATCTTTGGGCCAGGCGCGCGTACCGATTCGCTACATGGCACGCCTGTTCGCGGCAGGCAAGGAGTCGATCGTCGAGGATGTCATAAGAAAGCTCATCTCGGTCCGGCTGCTAAGACGGCAGGAGACGGTTGGCGACAGTGATCCAGGCCTGGTCGAGCGAGCCCTGGCGGAGGCTGGAATCGACGTTGAGACCGCCGAAGCGATCTACAGACTTACTGCGCTGCCTACCTTCGCCGACCGTTTCGTCGTTCCACCGTATCACCGAGAGATGGCGATCGAGATGATGGAAGATCCGCTGTCGCGCAAGCAAGGGACCGGGGTCGGTCGCCGCGAAGCTCCGGTGCGCGGCCCGTGAACAGCGAACTGTTGGCCCGCCTGGCGGATGTGTTGGAGTATCCCGTGGGTGACCTCGGAGAACAGTGCACTACACTCAGCCGGCTGCTCGAGGAAGACCGCCCGGGTGCGGCCCACGCGATCGAAGACTTTGGGAAGGCGATCGAGGGACTTTCGCTGTCGCGCCTGGAAGAGATCTACGCCGCCACGTTCGACGTGAATCCCGTTTGCTGTCTTTACGTCGGTTACCACCTTTTCGGTGAGAGCTACAAACGGGGCGCCTTCATGGCGAGGCTGAACGCCGATTACCGGCAGCGTGGCTTCGAACCCGGTAACGAACTTCCCGACCACCTCCCGGTCCTTCTACGCTACCTGGCCACGCTCGACGATACCGAGCTGCGGTCCTCTCTGCTGGAGGACGCAGTACTGCCCGCTTTGGCGATAATAGCGAAGGGTTTCGACGGTACCGGCAACGTGTACGCGGCTTTAGTACAACTGGTTCTGCTCGCGCTCGAACCACCAGGGTTCGTTCCTCCGAAGGATGACTCGAGGGCATTGCCGGTCCTCGGAGCGGTTGAACACACCTCTAGGGAATGGGACGATGGCAAGCACTTCTGATTTCATCCTCTATGCGGCGTTCCCCTATATGGCGGTCCTGCTCGCCATCGTCGGGAGCGTATACCGATTCAGCTCGAATCGCTACTCGTTCTCGGCGCTTTCTTCGCAGTTTTTGGAAGGCCGGCGCCTGTTCTGGGGCTCCGCGCCGTTCCACTATGGGATCCTGATCGTTTTGGCAGGACACCTGGTCGCGTTCCTGTTCCCCCGCACTTTGGTGTGGTTCAACGGGGTTCCGGTACGTCTCTTTATCCTAGAGACCACGGGCCTCGCCTTCGGACTGCTAACGCTGTTCGGGTTGGTCATGCTCATCTTCCGGCGAGCGGTCACCCGTCGCATCCGCGTCGTGACCTCGCGGATGGACGTCATCCTGCTCGCTCTACTGCTCGCCCAGGTAGCAACCGGCATATTCGTGGCGATCTTCCACCGTTGGGGGTCCGCCTGGTCCGTTCATACTGCGACCCCGTACCTGGCGTCGCTGGCGAAGCTCTCGCCCGAGCCTCAGTATGTCGCCGCGCTGCCGCTCGCGGTGCGGCTCCATATTCTCAACGCCTGGGTGCTGGTCGCCATCATTCCGTTCACGCGTCTCGTGCACTTCTTGATCGTTCCGATCGGGTACCTCTGGCGCCCATACCAGCTGGTGATCTGGAATCGCAGGGCGGCTCACGGAAGGAAGTGACAGTGGATCAGGTTCGAGGTACTCCGAACGAGGGCTTACTGGGCGCGACTCTCGGCTTCTTCGTAGGATTCGCTGCAGTGTCCCTTTTCGGCCCCACAGCGCAACGCTTTCAGGAGGCAATGGGGCTGAACCCCATCATGGTCGGCCTCCTCGTCGCGGCACCTGCGCTGTCCGGCTCGCTGCTCCGCATTCCGTTCGGAGCGTGGGTCGATACCACCGGAGGACGGCGCCCGTTTCTCATCCTGCTCGTGCTTTCTTTCGCGGGGATGGCCGGCCTGCTGACGGTAAGCTGGGCGCTCTATCCCGATCACCTGACTGCGTCGTTCTACCCGCTCGTCATCTTTCTCGGAGTGCTGAGCGGGTGCGGGATCGCGACGTTCTCCGTTGGGATCGGGCAGGTCTCCTACTGGTTCCCATCCGATCGGCAGGGAGGAGCTCTGGGAGCCTACGCTGGACTGGGCAACATCGCTCCGGGCCTCTTCGCGTTTCTGCTTCCCATCAGCCTCGTTCATTGGGGACTGACAGGCTCGTATCTGGCTTGGCTTGTTTTGCTGGCTGTAGGGATCGGCGTGTACTATGTGATGGGCCTGAACGCTCCCTATTTCCAGTTGCGGACGCAGGGCGTGGCGGCGGACGAGGCCCGGAGCGCCGCCAGGGAGCGAGGCCAGGAGATCTTTCCTGCCGGTGGTGCTTTCGAGGGCCTCGGCATCGCGGCCCGCAAATGGAAGACGTGGGCGCTCGTCCTCATCTACTTCACAACGTTTGGTGGGTTCATCGCCCTTACCGCCTGGTTTCCTACCTACTGGGTCTCTTTCTTCGGCCTCAGCCTGGCGACAGCCGGTCTCCTGACAGCGATGTACTCCGTAGGCGCGTCGCTCATCCGTGTGCCCGGCGGAATGGCCGCCGATCGGCTCGGCGGGGAGATCACGGCGATCGGTTCGCTGCTCGTCATGCTCGCCGGTGCCCTGCTGCTCACGCTCTCG
Source organism: Gemmatimonadota bacterium (assembly GCA_039589995.1). Classification (GTDB taxonomy): domain Bacteria; phylum Gemmatimonadota; class Gemmatimonadetes; order Palauibacterales; family KS3-K002; genus JBDHGH01. The sequence goes on from JBDHGH010000099.1 coordinate 10,990, forward strand.
CACCGGTACGGGCTGTCGGTCCTGGGGGCGGTGCTGATGGCTATGGGGATGGGAGTCGCTAACGCCGCGGTCTTTAAGCTGGTGCCGCAGGAAGTGAAAGAGGCGGTCGGTGGGGCAGCGGGTTGGGTCGGGGGGCTCGGAGCGTTCGGGGGATTCGCCGTTCCGCCGCTCTTGGGAGTGTTCGTCCGCGTTAGCGGCACTTCGGGGTACGCCACCGGTTTTCTCATCTTTATTCTCCTCGCAGCACTGTCGCTGCTGCTTGCGTCCACGCTTTGGGCGACGAGTACTCGGCGCGCCAGGTACGCTTAGACCAGCCCAACAGGGAGGGACATGAGCACTGACCGCGGGCAGAAGTGGTCTATCTGGAAGTTCGTGCTGATCCTCGAGTGGATCGCGTTGCTGATCGGGCTGGCCATGCCCATCACACCCAGCAAGACAGGTAGCGACTTCAGTATGGCCGACTGGTTCTTCCAAGAACCCTCTTATCTTCAGGAAGTCCTGGTCTATTTCCTCCTCAGCAATCTGCTTCTCGGCATCCTGGCGCTCATCGCACTGGTCATCATCTACTTCGAGAAACGACGAGCAGTCTGAACCGCTCTTCCTTGAAGAGCCTCTTTAGCTATTGGCGCGCGAACCGAGCGTTTGCATCGGTGGCAGCTTGCTGAAGCGTGGCTGCGTCGTTGGGAGCCACGTTCACGGTAAGCGATGACGACGACACGTAGAATTCTGAGGGCAATCCGAAGGGCGTTCGGGCGGTCAACTGTTCGAACATCACAAGAGCAGCGAGATAGGTCGCTTCGATACTCGGATGAAAGCCATCGGCACCGTAGAGTTCGAGAGTTGAATCCAGGCTCCACGCGATGCGCCAGGCTTCGCCGATCGGGAAAAGGAATCCGTCCACCTGCTCCGCCGCAGTGCGGTACGAGTCGCTGACACCATCGAAATCGAAGAACCGACTGGTGTCGGGCCACACCATATATAGTGCCGGGCGAGCACCTACCTGCTCGATCTCATCGGCGAACAATGCACTGTACTGGAGGAGCGAGGGTCGTCCCTCGGTCGCAGACGGTCCTTGCTGGAGGACCACAACATCCCAGGAGCCTTGTGCGATGGTGCTGCGTGCCGGTCCCTGCTCCCAATGGTCCTGAAGTCCGAAGGCGCCGAACGCGACAGAAGCGATGGTAACGGGGTCCACGCCCGCGGAGTCCATCAGCGCTCCCAGCATCCCCGGCAGATCGTTGACGTACGTCAGGCTGTTACCGATGAAGAGCACCTGTATCCCGTCGGATCGATCGATGGCGATGGTATCGGTCGCGAAGGCGGTGAATCTGGCCACCGCGGAGCTGTGATCGGGGAGGGAGGCCTCGGCAGTCTGGGGCCCCATCGACGGGCCCAGGATTCGCTCGGCGTTGGCGATTCCGCTTGCCGCCGTTCTCGATGTATCGGTCGACATCGATCCGCCGCCCGTCTGTGCGGACCAGTTCACCAACGCTCCACGAATGGAATTGCCGTACCGGTCCGCCACGCTCACCGAGTATGGGACCGGAAGCCTCGAGGCCACCCTCGCGACCTGGCTGTCCCCCTCGACCGTGGTGAGAGTGGTGGGTGCCCCGGGCATCGCCGTCGCGTTGAACGTGACAGGCGACCCCGATAGCCCGGAGACGGTCGCGCTGGCCGAGTGGGTAGCCGAGGCCTCCGTGCCCAGGTACCAAGTGACGGATGACAACCCTTCTTCATCCGTAACATCGGAAGTCGGCGATATTCTCCCGTTGCCGACGACCACCGACCAGGACACGCTAACGTCCGCCACGCCTTTTCCGTCGAGCGTCGTAGCGCGTACGACGAGCGGCTGGGACAGCGATTCGGTGACCGTTCCGAGCTGGTTGTCTCCGCTGACCCGGGCCATCGTGGCGGCGACTTCGGGGCTGGCGCTATCGCCGCCGCAGCCACCGATCACCATTGAGGCGAAAACAGCTATCACAGTCCCGCTGTAGCTCCTGAGCATACTATATAATACGCAAGTTCGACCCTTGGGGTTCGCGCCAGTGCGATCCACTGTCGCGAGCGCTGATGGCTGTTCGTGTGTCGGCGGCGACGGCCCATCGCGATATTCCGGCCGTTCGCCGCACAAAGCTGGAGTG
>JBDHGH010000100.1:0-24149 GCA_039589995.1 Gemmatimonadota bacterium
CTCGCGCAGCCGTGGTCGCGCGGCCCACCGACGATCGACTCGCCGCCTTGCGGCCCATCACCGCAGTGAGCAACGTCGCTCCGAATGAAATAGCCGTCTGCATCTTCTGTTGCTTAGCTTGCTCGGCCTCTCTGGAAACCGCCTGCTCGGCCCGCCGGATTCGCTCCTGCAGTCGAGCCAGCTTGGGTGCGTATTTCTTTCTCAGTTTCTCCAACACCGCGTCGCGATCTTCACGAGCTGATTGCCGCAGGCGAATGCGGAAGTCTCGTTCGGACTCACCCGGCCTGGAGAACTCCTTCAACATCGCGCTCTTCAGTAGTTCCAACTTTCGGTTGCGATACAACCAGTCTTTGAACTCCCTCTTCCAGGCCGTATAGCTCGTCTTCTTTGCCGCCACAGCGGGTAGCTCCGCATAGCGCACCGAAGCGGCGGGCGTGCCTTCGAGATCAGCAAGATCGATATCGACCTCCATCGCATCTTCCCAATCCACTGCTACGGCTCCGCTCGTCAACGGAGCCAAGGAAACCAGTTCCTCCGCGACGTCGACGCGGGTCTTCCGGTCGGAGAAGCGGACATCCCCCGCCGCTAGCAACATGGGACGATACGTGAGATTCGCTTCGGGCCCACTGCCACGGAGTGGAACGAAGTGCTGTGGGATCCCCGGCGGCAAAACCGGACGAACGAAAGCAGGGGTCGACTCGGCGGCGGCGCTTTTCTCCTGCGCCCCGGTCCCCACGCCGGATCCCGGGCCGTCGGCCGCCTGACGTCTGCCCATCAACACCTTGATCTGATCCCTGGTAAGCGGCCCACGCAGGTACGACATCACCCAGCGCGTCTCGAACACGACCGGCTCGTTTTCGTGAACGTTGTTGAGCAAGAAGACGCGCTTCCCTAGCCCTGCCAGGGTCTCTTCCATCGCCCGGCGATCAAAGGCGAGTCTCGCTCCGGCAGCGACGCCCTCCAGGCCCTCGAGAACGCGCGCTTTGTCACGCTCCGTCTGCAGACGACCGATGAACCAGGTCCCCGTGTTGGACAGACCCTTATAGTCGAGATCGACAGGATTCTGCGTGGCCAGCACGACGCCGACGCCGTACGCTCGCCCCTGCTTTAGTAGCGTCAGCAGCGGCCTCTTCGACGGCGGATTCGCCACCGGCGGGAAGTACCCGAAGATCTCGTCCATGTAGACGATGGCTCGAAGGCTGGATGTGCCCGACTGCCCGCGCATCCATCCGAGAACCTGATTCAACAGCAGCGAGACGAAGAACATCCTCTCGGCATCGCTGAGGTGCGCGATAGAGAAGATCGAAACGCACGGTCTTCCCTCGGACGTATAAAGCAAGCGGTCGATCTCGAGCGGCTCGCCTTCCATCCAGGTGCCGAAGCCCGGCGCTGCCAGAAGGTTGTTCAGGGCCATAGCCAGCTCGAAACGCTGGCCCGCCGGGTAGAAGGCCTCGATATCGAGAACGCCTACTTTCTTGACCGGTGGATCCTGAATCGCCTGAATCAGGGCAGGCAGATCGAGATCGCGACCGGCACGCCACGCATGCTCCAGTATCGTCGAGAGCAGGATGTGCTCGCGACTCTTTATCGGGTCGACCGCGATGCCAACCAAACCCAACAGGCTGGTCACCGTCGTAGCGATCCGGTCGCCGAGAAGCTCACGATCATCGATCAAAGCCTGCGGGGGAGCCGCGAAAGTTGAAAGTATCGATACAGGGATACCCGCGGTGCTTCCCGGCGTGTACACGGCGAAATGCGCGGAATCGCGAAGCCGGGCTATGCGCGATCCGTCCTGTCCCCACGAGGCCAACCCGTTCTTCCACAACTCCGCCTGCTGTTCGCCGTACTGCTCTCGTGTAAGATTCTTCTTCCGTGCGTCGCCTTCGTCGACCCATGGAGCGAAGTCATCGGGCCTTAGCTCCGGGAAAGTGAGAAGCAGATTCGGCAGGTCGCCTTTGGGATCGATGACAATGGCGGGGATACCATCGATGGCGGCCTCCTCCAGCAACCCGATGCAGAGACCCGTCTTCCCGCTGCCCGTCATTCCAACGCAAACAGCGTGAGTGGTCAGGTCTTTCGAATCGTAGAGGAGGAGCCCCTCCTCCGCTGTCTTTGTGCCGAGATCGTAAGGCCGTCCCAAATAAAAGGCGCCGAGCTTCTCGTAATTCTCCAAGTGGTTTGGCTCCATTTCGGCCGTTTTCTGGAAGCGGATCGGTAGTATGATGTTTCACTCACTCCCCAGCAAGCGCGCTGCGAAGCTTCAAATAGCACAACCGGGTAAACGGACGCGAGGAACGAGCCTGATCGTCCTGGCGCTGATGTGGCGTTTCAGGTCGGACAGACAGTAGTCCTCGACACGCTCACTAGGCGGTCGAGAATTCTGCCGCGTCGATTGCTCCCAGTTCGTCCTCACTCAAGACCAAGTCCGCAGCAGAAACCGAGTCCAATGCGTGCTCCACTGTGCGGGCGCCGGGGATGATGATCACGCTCGGGCCCTGGGCCAGCACCCAAGCCAAGACTACCGCGTGGTTCGATGCTCCGTGGGCCGCGGCGATCCGCCCGAGCACCGGATGATCCGGCAACTTCTTATTCAGCCGACCACCTCCCACGGGACTGTAGGCCAAGAACCCTATACCATTGTCATCACAGTGTTTAACGACACTCGTACGCAGTGCCTCACGGAAGAAGGGACTGAGTCGATTCTGCACGGTGACTACATCGAGCATGCCCCGAGCCGCCTCGATCTCGTCCACCGAAACGTTGGAGAGCCCGACCCAACGCACTTTCCCCTCTCTCTGCAGGTCCGCAATGCTACCCACGCTCTCCTCGAAGGGTACCGCGGGGTCCGGGGCATGGAACTGGTACAGGTCAATGCGCTCAACGCCGAGTGCCTTCAACGACCGCTCGCATGCTGCGCGCAGATGGTCGGGTCGCCCGTTGCGTTCCCACGCGCCGCCTGGCCGTGTGAGTCCGCCCTTGGTCGCGACGATGATCGACTCGCGGTCCCCGGGCCACGAACCGAGCGCCTTGGCGATCAGGCGTTCGTTGTGGCCGATATCGTCATCGTCGAGACAGTAGACATCGGCGGTGTCGATGAGCGTCATTCCTCTATCCATGGCCGAATGCAGCACCTCGATGCTTCGCGACTCGGATGGTCGGCTATCGAGCGACAGCGGCATTCCACCGAAGCCTACAACGGAGACTGCCGGGGCACCTGGGCCGAGTGGACGATCTTTCATCTCTCTGAATTCTCCTTATCGTGACTTGCGACACTGTCCGAACTCAAGGCTCGCGAGGCGGCCCGCAAGACGCGCTCGATCGAACTTGGATCTCGGGAGTTGATGTGCCCTGCATCGAGCCAGACGAGCTCTTTGGGCTCACCTGCCGCTTCGTACAACCTTTCAACGGACTCGTGGGGTATCCTATCGTCCTCGCGACCGTTTAGAATGACGGTGCGACGTGGAGCAATTAGGCCCGCATAGTCTAGGGGTTCGATTGGGGCGAGCAACCCCGCTCCGGCGCTGGCGATGACCGAGCGCAGCCACACCGGCTTCACCTTCAGATTGGCCCGCAACAAAGCTGCGTAGTCTCCGCCACCGTAGATGATCAACACGCTGCCGGCCCGATCGTCCAGGGCTCCGGCTATGGTAATCAATTGAGCCCCGAAGCTCGCGCCGGCCAAAACGAGGCCGGAGATGTCTACGTCCGGTCGAGACTCCAGATAGTCGGTCGCCAACATCACGGCGGAGGGAGTGAGCAGCATCGCCCTACGAACATCGAATATGCGCACTAAGAACTGGAACCAATTGAGTTCCCGCGGGCCTTCCCAGGGGTAGTCCAGGCCGAGGATTACGTACGGCTCGTCTGGCGTGAACAGCTCCGCGGCCATTCGCCCGGTGTGGGTGCCTCCGATGACGACAATGGCCGGCCACGGGCCCGGCGCGCGGGGGACGCGCATGTAGCCCCGCACCCTGTACCCGGCATCGCTCGTCAGCACGACGTGGTAAGCCGCGTGGAGCGAGTCGCCGTCGGCCGCTTCGAGCCGCGCACCTGCGAGTTCGCCCTTTTGCCGGAAGAACTCGTCGGGCGCATCGAACGAGAGCGCCAACTTCACGGGAACGACGATCACCACGAGCAGAACCAGGGTACCCAGCCAGATTTTGGGCCTGGCGAAAAAGCGCCGGCTAGCGTGCGTGCTCCTTGCAGCGTGCATACCGCAGAATACTCATGTGAGGCGGGCATATCCACAGCAGAGGACCGCGGCACCTTGATCCAAGTCTGCTTGAGCCGTATAAAGAGGCGCTACTAGAAGGCGAGGGTCAAAACAAGCGCGGGCTCGAGGAGAGGATGAAAGGCGATAAGATCATCATACAACCGCACCACGAGCGTGCGGCTCGACAGGCGGCGGCATTCATGCTTCCCGGACTGGCCGACGTATCGAAGCCAGCAATAGTCACGGTGGCCGGAGAGTCGGGGGCCGGAAAATCTGAGATCGCCGAAGCGCTCGCCGAGGTCTTCGCAGAGAGCGACATCAATAGCGCCATCCTCCAGCAGGACGACTACTTCGTCTACCCTCCAAAGACGAACGAAGCCAAGCGCCGGGAGGACATCTACTGGGTCGGCACCTCGGAAGTACGCCTCGACCTGATGGACGCCAACGTCCAGCAGATCAAGGAAGGAGCGTTGAGCATCGAAAAGCCGCTGGTCGACTTCGATGCCGACTCGATCGGCCAGGAGACGCTGGGGATCGGCCCAGTCGATGTAGTCCTCGTAGAAGGCACGTACACCACCGCGCTCGAGAACGCCGATCGTCGCATCTTCATCGACCGCACCTACATCGACACCCGGGACGCCCGTGCCCTGAGGGCGCGTGAGGAGCAAGACGAGTTCTTGGAGCGGGTCCTCAGCATCGAGCACGACATCATATCGTCTCACAAACCGCGGGCCGACTATATCGTGACACGGGACTACAACGTCATCGAGAATGAATCCAAAGCCTGATACCGGACTCAAACGCATCGCGCATCTCAGCACTCACGGGTACGTGGATCCGACTCCCCAGCTGGGAAGAACCGACACGGGTGGACAGGTCGTTTACGTACTCGAGTTGGCGAAAGCTCTCTCGAGATTGGGCATCGAGGTCGACCTCTACACACGCTGGTTCGACAAGGAGCGCCCGCAGCTCGATCCCCTTCCCGACCACCCTGGCGTGCGTGTGATCCGTATCCCGGCTGGGCCTTGGGAGTTCATCCCAAAGGAACAGATCTACAACGTCTTGCCCGAGCTGGCCCAGAACATGGTCAGCTTCATCCGTGACAACGGTCTCGAGTACGATCTGTATCACGGCCACTACGTCGACGCGGGCGACGTGACCCTCGATGTCGCCAAGGCGATGGATCGGCCCGCCTTCTTCACAGCACACTCGATCGGTGCCTGGAAGCGCGAGCAGATGGGGGGCGACCCCGAGGAGATGGAGACGAAGTTCAACTTCGAACATCGCATCGCCGACGAACTCAACATCTTCGAGTCGGTTGCAGCGCAATCCGTCACGACGAAGGTACAGGAAGAGAAAATCGCCGAGCTGTACGGATGGACCGCCGACAACATCGTCGTTATCTCACCCGGCGTCGACGTTCATACCTTCCACCCCCTCGCGCCAAACCAGAAACGACGGGAGACCGACCTGCCGGATAGCTACGTCTTCTGCCTCAGCCGCATCGACACAAACAAGGGGCACGACTTCCTTCTCCACGCTTTCGACCGGGTTCGGAAGAAGGTCCCGACCGCCCACCTGGTAATCGGCGGAGGCTCTCCGACGCCCGGCGAGCGCGAGCTCGGCGTCAAGGCGATGATGGAAGGCATCGTCGACGAGAAGGGCATGCACGACCACGTGAGCATCATCGGCTACGTGCCCGACGAGATGCTGGTTCCGTACTATCGACAGGCCGAGATGTTCGTGCTGCCGTCGCTATTCGAACCTTTCGGCATGACGGCCCTAGAGGCCATGTCCTGTGGCACGCCTGTAGTCGCCTCACGCCTCGGCGGTATTCGCACGGTTATCACGAGCGATGAGAACGGCGTGCTGGTAGACCCCTCCGACGCGGACGAATTCGCCGAGGGGATGATCCGGTTGTTGGAAGACCGTCAACGTTCCAGTAGGTTGGGCGAGGCGGGCCGCGAGACGATCATCAAGGAGTACAGCTGGGAAGCCATCGCCGAGCGACATATCGCATTCTATGGCGAGTTCATGCCCGTGTAGAACACCGCACAGCTTCGACGAAGCCGGAACGAAAAAGGGCGGCCGCATTCCGGTCGCCCTTTCTCTCGAATCGCTCCAACGCACCTACTCGTTTGTGGCCCCTTCTGGCATAGGCCAGTAGCTCAGCTCCGGCTTGTATTCCTGGTCACCGTGCTGCGACCCCAAGATCGTCTTGGCCAAGCGGCCCATCAGTTCACCCCAACGGTCACCCATCATCTTCTTCTCGACCAGGTTGTCGAGGTTGTTGGCGCCGTGGTACGCTCCCGGGTCGTCATGCCAGATGACGAACGTCGCCAGACCCGAGTCGCCGAAGTGCGTCCGGTGCCCGGCCATCGCGTACGGATAGTCCAGGTCTCCGAAAAAGGCGAAGATGTCCTGTATCACTTCGCCGAAGGCCTCGTCCTGATTCGCCTTAATGCGAAAGGAGTGGACGTGGGCGTAATCGGCTCCCTCAACCGGCGTAGGAGGTGAGTAGGTCCAGTCCTCCACGTGTTCGACGATCTCGGTGGATCTTACCCTCATGTCGACCTCGCTGAAGGCCTGGAAGGCCTCCTGCAGTACCGCCTCGCCCGCCGTTCCCTCGAACTGCTTCATCCACTGGTCCGGAGTGTCGAAGTAGGCGTACTCCTCGAACGGGAAAACGAGCGTGTAGGTGAAGTCGTCGTTCCAGATCGACCACTTGAAGCCTTCGCTCAGCTGGGCTGCTCCTGCGGCCTTCGCCACGGTGCTCATGGCGTTTTCATAGGCCATGACGTCTTCCGGCATCACGTCGATGACTTGAATGAAGAGAAGTTGTCCCCGCTCGTCCTCGTCCTCCTGAGCCGGTAGGGATAACGGGACCAGTAGAGCGGTAAGAAGGGTGAAGAGGATCGCACGAGTCTTCATCGTAACCTCCACGGCTGGGGCGATGATGGGCAAACGCACCCGGCATCTCGCATTTCCGGGTTCGCACGCCCTGTGGTTGAGGATGGGCTACTATGAAGGCCCAAGGCTCCGCACGCAAGGCTTTGTTATTCCAGCCTAAGCCTCGTACGGTCTTTGGTCACTTTCGCGTGGCGGTGAGCATCACGTCACCCGATAAACCTCATCGCCCGAGCGCACGCGTTCCTCCAACTTGATCGCCACTTCCGTCCCCGCATCTGCGAACTCCACCGCTGCGTGGTCTACCTGCATCGACGTCATCTCTTGCTGGAAGTCGGTGGTGTGGCCGCGGAAGTGGAGGACGTCGCCTATCTTGATCCCGGCCTTCAGTTTGACGACGCCGACCTCGGGCTTTCCGAAATAGTGCGTGATACTGCCGACGAGTTCCTCTGCCATGATGATCCTCCGCTGGAGTTCATGGGTTCGAGGTCGTTTCTAGCTTGGGACCACCATAGCGAAATGGCGGAGCCTGCAACCTAGGCCTGCTCGACACCCCCGGAAAGGGCCTTTCGGCCTCCCAGGCCCCTATTTCGCACAGCCCGTCTGCGTTATACTGACGCCCGACGGATCCTCTCCGTTCACTCTCGCGCAAACCGTGCGCGTGACTATCCACACCAGGTCGCGGGCGAACTGCCCGGTTGAACAGTTCGGGTTGAGGAGACTTGAGGGAATGGTCAAGACCAAAGGCACGATAGGAATTCTGACAGGCGGTGGCGATGTGCCGGGCTTGAACCCAGCCATACGAGCCATCACCATCCGCGCGCTTCGTGAGGGGTACCAAGTACTGGGCATCCGTCGGGGTTGGGCGGGACTGGTCGATATGGTACCGGAAAAGGACGCCGATAACTCCGGCTGCTACACCGTGCTCACCGAGGACGTGGTCAATCGCGCGGCGCGAACCGGCGGCACCTTCCTGCACACGTCCCGAACCCGACCCAGCCACCTCCCCAGGGCGTTGGTACCCGAGCGCCTGGTGGAACAATACACCGACGAAATCAATGACATCACGCCGGACATACTAAGCAACCTGGAATACCTCGGAATCGAAACACTGATCCCCATCGGCGGAGACGATACGCTCAGTTACGCCGAGCGTCTTCACGAGGAGGGCGTGAAGATCGTCGCCATCCCGAAGACGATGGACAACGACGTTCCGGGCACCGATTACTGCATCGGCTTCAGCACGTGTGTGGCGCGTACGATCCAGCTCACCCACGGCCTGCGCACAAGCGCCGGCTCGCACGAGCGCTATCTCGTCATCGAGGTGTTCGGTCGCTACGCCGGTTACACGGCGCTGCTTCCGACTATGGCCGGCGCGGCCGACCGCTGTTGCATTCCCGAACATCCCTTCGAGATCGATCAATTGCTCGAGCTGCTGACCTACGACCGCAACCGCAATCCCAGCAACTACTCCGTCGTACTGGTCTCGGAAGGTGCGCAGATGAAGGGCGACGGTGGGATGTCCTTCGAGGGCGCGGAAACCGACCAGTACGGCCACCGCAAGCTAGGCGGAATAGGCGACAGGGTGTCGGCGGCGCTGAAAGAGCTTTCACCGAAATACAACGATGGCCGCCGGGTTAACGTGGTCAATCAGCGACTGGGTTACCTGGTCCGCTGCGGCGACCCCGACGCTCTCGACGCCATCGTACCGATGGCCTATGGCAATCTCGCCCTGGACCTGGTGCTCTCCGGCAGTTACGGCCGCCTGGTCAGCCTACGCAACGGCGTGTACGACAGCGTCCCTATCGACGTGGTCACAGGACGCAAGAAGGTCATCGATGTGCATAAGTACTATGACGCGTCGCGGATGAGGCCGCAGTACAAGACGCTTCTCAGGCAGCCCTTGTTCATCATGACGAGTGATGTGTAGGGGAGACGAACATCCGTTATTCGGTGTTTCTGACGTTCGTCTCCTACATCCTGGCCTGCCCCGACCACCTCGCCAGCCAAGACAAGACAGTCTCGTGCCACAGAACACTATTGGCCGGGCTAAGTACCCAGTGATTCTCATCCGGAAAGTATAGAAACTCGCTGGGAATTCCCTTCCTCTGCAAAGCCGTAAACGCAGCGATTCCCTGGGGCATCGGGATGCGATAGTCCAGCTGCCCGTGGACGACCAGCATCGGTGTTTGCCAGTTCTCGACATGGTTCACCGGATTGTGCTTTTCGTAGCCTTGCGGGTTCTTCCAATACGGGCCGCCGTGCTCCCATTCCGGGAACCACAGCTCTTCCGTCCCGTAGTACATCATTCGATTGTCGAATACGCCGTCGTGGTTGACCAGACAGCGGAACCCATCGGGCCAATTACCAGCGATCCAGTTGATCATGTATCCGCCGTACGAGGCGCCCAGCGCGCATGCGCGGTCACCGTCCATCCACTCATAGCGATCCAAAGCAGCCGCCAGGCCCTTCTGCAAGTCCTCGAGTGGTTTTCCGCCCCAGTCGCCGGTGATGGCGTCGGTGAAAGCCTGGCCGTAGCCGGTGGAGCCGTGGAAATCCACCATCACCGCTGCATAACCAGCCGCAGCGTAGATCTGGGGATTCCAACGGTAGTGGAAGTCGTTGTCCGACGAGCCCTGGGGGCCACCGTGGATGATGAATGCGACCGGATAGGTCTTCGTCGGATCGAAATCGACCGGCTTCACCATCCAGGCGTAGACCGTCTCGTCGTTCCAGCCAGCAAATGTGAACTGTTCCGGCTCGCCCAGTGAAACGGCTGCCAAGCGCTCGTAGTTGAACCGTGTAATCGCTGCGATGTCAGTTCCGTCGAGCTTCGCGGTGTACAACTCCACAGGCGAACGCAGGTGATCCATCCCGAAAACGATTCGGTCGCCCGCATAGGATGGCGAGCGAACGTGACCCTCTTCGATCAAGGCGTCGACCGATCCCGTCTCTACATCGATGGCGAAGAGCGACACGTTCCCCAGGTTCTGGGCCGTTGCAAGGATCGTCTTGCTGTCCGCTGACCAGGTCATCGAACCCACGGAGCGATCCCAGTCCTGGGTCAACACGACAGTTTCTCCATCGGGCCACGGCTTCAGCATGATCCGGAATCGATCGGCCTCGAAGTCGGGCCTCTCCATCGCCTGATAGGCCAGGTATCGGCCGTCCGGCGAGAATACTGGACCGGTGTCCCATGCCCTGTTGTCCACCGTGATCAACGACGGCAACGCCGAACCGTCGATGGGTGCCAGATAGAGATCGAAGTCCGTGGACCACGGTTCTTCCCTTCCGGCCGTTCGCGCAGTGTATACGATTGACCCGCCGTCGGGTGTGAACGTAAACTCCTCGGCGCCGCCGAACGGTTTCGACGGCGAGTCGGCATCGATGCTCGACATGATATCCACCGGTGCGCCACCGGAGGCGGGCATCACGAAGACGTGCGAGCGCGTGCCATCCTTCCACGTGTCCCAATGACGCACGAAGATCTTGTCGTAGAGTGAGCCGCTTGTCGGGCTCCCCTCCCGCTCCTCCAATCGCGAGGCCGTGCAGGCGATAGAGCGACAATCGGGAAACACGTCCATCGTGAAAGCGATGTGCCGCCCGGTGGGTGCCACCACGAGGTTCCCGACGCCGAGCTCTAGGTCAGACACTTGCTCCGCTTCGCCCCTGTCGATCCGCTTGTACCAGACCTGCGAGCTGCCGGAACGTGTCGAGAGGAACCAGACGGTGTTCCCGGTTGGAGACCAACGCGGGTTGAAGTCCCCTGCCTCATGCGTGGTGAACCTGCGGAGGTCGCTTCCGTCGGTTCGTGACAGCCACAAGTCGCTGCGCCGACGGTTCGCCTCCTTGTCCAGCGAGCTGACAACAAAGACCACCCAGTTCCCGTCCGGAGAAACCTGCGGGTCGCCGATTCTATCCATACCAATCAAGTCGTGGACGTTGAAGGGGCGCGCTTGCTGAGCCCCGGCTTGCACGCTGATGGCCAGGGCGAGCACGATCGAGCTCAGCGCCGTGATGACTTTGCGGTGCATGGGTCCCTCCTCAATTGAGCGGCCGCCAGCGCGGCCACGCATATTAGGCGTGGTAAATAGCGTCTGAAGATGGGGAATCCAGCGGCCGCTCGCTATCGGCTACACGTGTGCGAGGCCACGCAAATGCAGCCTCGCGTGGCCTCGCACACCTTCTTTCGATTCGATTCGGTGACGACTCTAGTTCGTCGCTCCGGTCGCCGCCTCCAGTACCTCAGCGATCCCGCGATCCAACTGCAGGTCATGCCCCTCGATGATCGACTTCGGCGTGTTCTCCACCTCGATGTCCGGGGCGACGCCGATGCCCTCGATGATGTAGCTGCCATCGATGTCGTTGGTGGCAAACTGAGGCACGAACACTATGCCACCATCGATGAGGGGGCCGTGACCGGTGATGCCGACCACTCCACCCCAGGTGCGCTTACCGATGAGCGGCCCAAGACCCGCAGCCTTGAAGCGCGCCGGGAAGATGTCGCCGTCCGAGGCCGACGTCTCGTTTATCAGGCACACCATGTGGCCGTAGAACACGGTCGTCGGATAGGTTCCGGGATCCTCGGCCGTCCGACGGAAGCGCGTACCCAGCAATTCACGACTCAGCCTGTCGATGATCATCGCCGAGACGTTGCCGCCGCCGTTTCCGCGCACATCCACGATCAAGCCTTCTTTGCGGATTTGGCCATAGTACCACTTAATGAACTCGCGGATGCCATTGCCACCCATGTCCGGGAGGTGCATGTAGGCGAGCTGGCCGTCGCTGCGCTCCTCCACGTACCGTCGCCTTCCTTCGACCCAGGTGAAGTACTTGAGCGAGAGCTCGTTGGTTATTGGGTTGACCGTGACATCGCGGGACCCGTCGAAGGTCGGCCTGTCGTTCACAGTCAAAGTCAAAGGTGCGCCGGCCTGGCCACGCAGCATACGGAAGGGATTGTCCGTCGCCTGCAGATCGTGGCCGTTGATCGCGAGAACGTAGTCGCCCACCGACACGTCCACACCGATTTCTGTCAGTGGCGCCCGGTAACGGTCTTCCTGATTGTCACCGTCGAAGATGCTCGAGATGCGATAACGACCGGCAGGCTCGTCCAGTTCGAACCTGGACCCAAGTAAGGCGACGCGCGGCCGATCGGGGTTGTCCCAGTCGCCGCCCTGAATGTAGGCGTGGCCTACGTTCAACTCGGAGACCATCTCGCTCATCACGTAGTTCAGATCGGAACGATGGGCCACGTGGGCCAACTGCTGACGATACTGTCGGCCCAGGGCCTCCCAGTCGTAGCCGTGCATGTTCTCGGCGTAGAACCAGTCGCGGAAACGACGCCAGACCTCGTCGAAGATCTGGGCCCATTCCTCGGAGGGAACTCGATCGACCTGCAGACCGGCCGTTGAGATGCTCTTCCTCGAACCGGACGCGTCGGCCTTCACATCGTAGAGGCCGAAGCCCCCGCCCTGCGCCGAAATGAACTTCTTGCCATCGTCCGACATGCCGTAGTTGCCGACGCCGGACAGCATATCCGACTCTTCTCTGTCCTCTATATCGAAGATCTTGATCGACGGGCTCTGGCCGCTGGAACCGCCATAGAAGAACGGCGTCCCTTCTCTGTAGATGATCTTGCCCTTCACCGCGGTCAGGCCACCGTAGTTGCCCTGGCCCACAGGAACGCGGACCACGCGCTGGGCCAGCCCGTCGAAATCGATGGTGATCGGGCCATCTCCGTTGTCGGCGTCATCCTCATCCTCACCCTCAGCGCTCTCTTCGCCACTCTCCACCGTCACCTCGTCGCTCTTCGGCGGGAAGGGATTCGGAACGTCTGCGCGAAGCGCCAGCGCGTAGATGTAGGTCTCGCGGTCGACCACGTAATTCCACTCGAACGACCCGATCTGTGGGGCCAGCGAGCGATCGGCCAGGTAGTACAGATAGTTCCCTTCCGGATCCCAAGCGATGTCGAACTCGTTGAAGATCTCGGACGTGACACGACGCAGGCGCTCGTCCGCCATGCTGTAGATGTGAATGGACGAGAAGCCGTTTATGTCGTTTAGAGTCAGAGCCAGGTAGCCCCCCTTGGGAGACCACGTGTAGTTGAAGATCTGACCGTTCCGTTCGTCGACGACCAGCTTCTTGTTCTTCGACTCGACGTTCACGACAAAAAGCTGACCCTCTTTGTCGCTATAGGCGATGTGCGATCCATCAGGCGACCAGACCGGGAAATACAGCATACCGTCGCTGTCCCGGGTCAACTGCTCGGGCTCTCCCGAACCGTCCTGGTTGATGAGGTAAAGTTCTTCTTCGCCGCTCATGTCGCTGACCAAGGCGATTTTCGAGCCGTCCGGAGACCAACTGGCGTTTTTCTCGTGCGAACCGGGACTCTGGGTCAGGTTCCGGGTCGGACCGTCCTCGATGGGCGCGGTGAATACATCGCCTCGCGCCACGAACAGCGCGCGCTCGCCTTTCGGACTCAGACCATAGCCCTCGATGTTCCCCGAGGCGTCGATCCGCGACGGACGCATGGCCACACCGTCGGTAGGCACGTTGATGGCGATAGGCGTCGAACTGCTCGCGCCGATGTCGTAGACGACCAGCTCGCCGTCCAGTTCGTAGACGATGCGCCCCTGTTTGTCCCCGCTGGGCCAGCGTACGTCCCACGTGTCGCTGTGTGTCAGCTGGGTGGTCGAACCGCTCGCGGGATTGTAGGAAAACAGGTTGTTGGTACCGTCACGGTCGGACGTGAAGTAAACCAGATCGCCGATCCACATGGGGTCACGATCGGCCCGAGGGTCGTCCGTGATCTGTTGAGCGTCGAAGGTCGCGAGATCGAAGATGTAGAGATCCTGCGCCCAACCCCCCTGGTAGCGCTTCCAGCTGCGGAAGTCCCGGAACAACGGCGAGTAGACCGCCTTCGTCCCGTCCGGCGAAAGGTCGCCACCGCCCGAGACCGGCATGGGCAGCACCGTCGGCAGCTTTCCGTCCAACGTGACCGTGTAGAGCCGGCTGTCACCCAGATCCCACGCGTCGCGCAGCGATCGGAACAGGACCGCCGAACCATCCGGCGTCCAATCGTAGACCTGGTTATCGTAGCCCCAGCGTGGCGCCAACGGCCCGCGCGCCGGATAGAACGTGAGCTGTTGCGGCACGCCGCCCGAAGACGGGATCACGTAGACCTGCTCGTCACCGTCGTACTGCCCGGTGAAGGCGATCCATCGCCCGTCTGGCGAGAATTTTGGGAACATCTCCAGGCCGGGGTGCGCCGTCAGCCGCGTGGCGGCCCCGCCGGTAGCCGGGGCGAGCCAAAGGTCGCCGGCATAGGCGAAGACGACCTGGTCACCGTGGATATCCGGGAATCGCAAGAGCTTGGTCTGTGCGTTTGCCCCTGTCGGTGCCGTCAGGCACACGAGCAGGAACACGCATAGACCTCCGACGATCCCTCGTCGCGGAATGGTCATATGCATCCTTCCTCGCTGAAGGTTGTAAGAGTTGGGTTGTGGACGCGCGGACTGGCGCTGCGATGCCGCATAGGGATTCTCAACAACAAGACGTTCGGTGCATCGGATCACTTCTATGGATGCCCGTACCTGCCCTGAAGGTTGCCAGCGAGTTCTTCCAGTTCTTCCTTTGTGCGCCCCTCGAATCGATGGGCGCAGGCCGACTCGTACCGGTCACACAGCTGCGCGCAACCGGGTGCATCGAACATGAAGTCGGCCATGTTGAACAATACGTTGTCTTCTTTGAATATGTGTCCGCGCAGCAGGGCGATGTAGGCTCGGGCGGCACTGTCGAACCTGGCGGTCCCGACCTCCTGGCCCTCGCGCGACGCCGGTAGGGCTTCCGCCATTTGCCCAACCAGCGCTCTACCCTGCTTGTGCTCGAATAGCATCACGGCGATCGGGCCTTCCTGCTTCGACATGCCGCGGGATTCCAGTTCGGGGAATAGCATGTCTTCTTCTTTCCCGTGATGACAGGCATCGGCGAACAGCCGGAAGAACGCCACGCACTCTTCCATAGCATCGACATCCCACTCCCCTTTTTCGCCGTTCTCGACGATCTGCTGCAGGATGTCCAACACCTTGAGAATCAGCTGGTGTTCTTCGCGCAATACTCCCGTCGGGGTACGGGACTCGGACATCGGATCCTCCTTTGTCGGAGCGTCTGCGGGCCGGCGCCGTAGGCCGAGGCACGATCTGTGCCCTATAAGACCTGGGCGAACTAACAGGCCGCAGCTAGTGTTTTATAGTAGAGCAAAGGTGGCGCAGCGCCCCAGCCCCGAAAAGTCGGGTGGCGCAACTCGTCGCCTCTCAGCCGGCTCTAGGAGCCCGCAAGATTCGACAAACCCCGCCGCGGGGCAATGGCACATGAGGGACACGATAGATCACGAAGGATGGAACCGATGACCTCAAAACTGGCAACGGAGAACCGGGCCAGAGAAACTGCGGGAAGCGACCCCCAGACGCATGTCAGCGAGCAGGAAGCGCGGGAAGTCGCGGAAGCGGCACGCGAGACCGAGTGGAGCAGCCCCAGTTTCGTGCGCGAGATTTTCTCTGGCAACCTGCGCTTCGAGCTGATTCATCCGTACCCGCAGGACGACCCTAAGGAAGAGCGACTCGCCCGGCCTTTCTTAGATAGACTCGACGCGCTCCTCGAGACCATCGATTCGGATCGAATCGAACGAGAACGAGAAATCCCCGACGAAGTCATCGAGAAACTTAGAGAGATTGGTGCCTTCGGCATCAAGATTCCCAAGAAATACGGCGGGCTCGGGCTCTCTCAGCGATCCTACGTGAAGGCCATCGGCAAGGTCACGTCGGTAGACGGTTCGCTGGTCGCCTTGCTGTCAGCGCACCAATCCATCGGTCTGCCGCAGCCGCTCAAGATGTTCGGGACCGAGGAGCAGAAGCAGAAATACTTCCCACGGCTGGCCCGGGGTGCGATTTCGGCCTTCGCTCTCACCGAGAAGGACGTGGGCTCGGACCCGGCACGCATAACCACGACGGCCGAGCTGACCGCCGACGGCGACGCCTACATCTTGAACGGCGAGAAGATGTGGACGACAAACGGAACGATAGCCGAGTTGCTCGTCGTTATGGCCCGAACCGGGCCGCGACGAATCACCGCGTTTATCGTCGAGACCGACCGGCCGGGGGTCGAAGTCACTCATCGCTGCCACTTCTTGGGCCTCGACGCCATCTACAACGGTGTGATCCGCTTCGAGAACGTTCACGTACCCAAGGAGAACATACTCTGGAAGGAGGGCGCCGGACTGAAGTTGGCACTGGCCACGCTCAACACGGGTCGCCTTACACTGCCGATGAGCTCGGCTTTCGGCGCCAAGCGCGCCCTGCAGATCTCACGGGAGTGGTCGGACGAACGCGTGCAGTGGGGCGCCAAAATCGGCAAACACGATGTCATCGCCCAGAAGCTCGGGACCATGGCGGCAAACGCCTTTGCGCTGGAGACCGTGGCCGACTTGGCGTCAGCGATGGCGGACCAGGGCGACGTCGACATCAGGCTCGAGGCAGCGGTCGCGAAACTGCTCAACACCGAGGTCGCTTGGGACCTGATCGACGACGCGCTACAGATCCGGGGCGGCCGCGGCTACGAGAAGTCGGAATCGCTTCGCGCTCGCGGTGAACAGGGCGTTCCCGTGGAACGCATGCTCCGTGACGCGCGGATCAACCGCATCTTCGAGGGCTCATCCGAGATCATGCGACTCTTCATCGCTCGAGAGGCGCTCGACACGCATCTGGCCGTAGCGGGGGACCTGATCAACCCGAAGGCGACTTTGACTCGCAAGGCGCGAGCCTTTCTCCGGGCGGCGCTGTTCTACGCCTGGTGGTACCCGACCCGCTGGCTGGGCTGGGGGCGCTGGCCACGTTACGGCCAATTCGGCCGCCTGGCCAAACACGCGCGCTATATCAACCGCATGTCGCGCAAGTTGGCACGCACACTCTTTCACGCGATGGTTCGATTCGGGCCGAAGCTGGAGAAACGCCAGTCGGTCCTGGCTCGCACGGTGGATATCGGGGCCGAACTGTTCGCCATGGCAGCGACGATATCGCGCGCCACAGCGCTCGCTCGCAAGGACGGCGTCGGGGACGGCCCGTTAGCCGCCGCCGACATCTTCTGTCGTCAAAGCCGGCGGCGGATCCAGGACCTGTTCCGCTCGGTCTTCAGCAACGATGATGTGGCTGTCTATTCCTTCGCCCGAGACGTTCTCGATGGCGAACACCTCTGGCTGGAACGGGAGCTTCCGCCGACTCGCCCCTAGTTGCCCCTCGAGCCGATTGGACTCCCAGGCGGCAGTTCGGCCGAGTCCGACGGCGGAATGAGCCCCTCCGGCCGTTCCTGCCACCGCCGGATGTCTCCCAGAGCCAGCGCTTGGTGAGCCGTCAACTGCTGGCGGCCCTCCAACCAATCGGCGAGTCCGGCGATCTTCGACTCCAGGATCGCTCTCACCTGAGCACTGTTTTCTGCACTGCTCGCCTGGTTCATCAGACGGTCCAACACAATGCGCTGAGCGGTCTGACGGATTGCCTGTAGGTACTCCGATGACTCCGGTCCTGCGCCCCAACTGGCCTGGATGGTCCCGTCAGCCACCTCTTCCAGACCCGGGTAGCTATCGCCCCGGGCGCTAAACTCCACCAACCGGGCCATCCGCTGAGGTTGGAAGATGAATCCGGCGGTCAGCTCTGCCGCGCTGGCCGCGGCGCCGAGAGGATCGAACGTCGGGCTAGTCCCGCTGCTGAACACCTCACCGGTCGGCGTCCCGAACGCGCGGGGAGGGATGATGTCCAGGATGCGCTCGGGAACGGCTAGGAATTCCGGCTCGATGGTGGCTAGCATCACGTCCAACGCCGCTCTCTGCTTGTCTCCCGGTACGATCTCGATGGGTGTCTGGCCGTCACCGCGCACGGCGAAGTTGTAGTCGGCGCCTCCTAACGAGTGGGCCGTCGCCTCCAGCTGGTAGCGATGATGCAGATAGAGTGGAACGAAGACCCTCTCCAGCGACGCAAAGGGTTGCCCGTCGCGGATCGCAGTCTCGTTGAAGTTCTCCAAACCGATTCGTCGGACTTCAATCTCGTGTTCCAGTGCGGCGATGGGATCCGAGCCGTTGTCCCACAGCGCTGCCAACGGGTGCGCCGCGCCTGCGGGTCGCGCGTCTTGATCGGTCAGGAAACGAATCTCACGACTCAAGCCATCGCGGATGATTTCCTCCAGCGCCGCCTTCTCGTCCGTGCCATCGGGAAAGTCGTCGTACAACCAGGTTATTACGAACTTGTCGTATTCACCCGCACCCACGGCGTAGGCATCCGAGAGATCGAGCTGTCCTTCCGGTGTCACATTGACTAGAGGCGCAGGGTAATCCATCACGCTCGCTCGCCCCGCGTACGTGCTGGCGATGTAGTTGTGAGACAGGCCCAGTGTGTGACCCACCTCGTGGGCGGACAGCTGACGAATCCTGGCGAGAGCCATCTCGACGGGGTCGGTCCCGTTCGCAACGTCGGCGAGGTAATCGAAGGTGGGTCCAACGGCCAAATCGCACTCCCCAAACGCTGCGCCGACCGGCGGGACCATCCCCTGCCCAAGAAGAACATCCTGGCGCAGGCGCAGGCTACCCAGATTCACGTTCCCTTTGATGATCTCGCCGGTCCGGGGGTCGCGTACGCTCGAACCGTAGGACCAGCCTCGTGTGGACCTGTGCGTCCAGTGTATCATGTTGTAACGCAAGTCCATAGGATCCGCGCCTTCAGGTAACATCTCAACCCTGAAAGCATCGACATAGCCCGCCGCTTCGAAGGCCTGGTTCCACCACGAGGCCCCCTCCAGCAGGGCGCTGCGGATCGGTTCTGGGACGCCGCGATCCAGGTAGTAGACGACGGGCTCGACTGCCTCGGAGCGGGCAGCGTTGGGGTCCTTCTTTTCGAGGCGATGCCGCGCAGCCCACTGCACCGTCAGCGGCTCATCGATGGCCGTGGCGTAGTCCTGGAAGCTGATTCCGCTCGCCCCTACTCTGGGGTCCATGGCGCGCGGCTGGTAACCTTCTTCGGGAAGACTCACCAGCGAGTGGTGCTGCCTCAGTGTGACGGCGTTCCCGCTAGCCGCTGTGCCGCTCACCAGCCGCCCAGGTCGGTCACTGGTGAACGTCAACGCGACTTCGACTTCCGTGTTGCGAGAAAACGCTCGGGTGTTCGGCATGTAGAAGACCGAACGGCTGCGATCGAGGTTGAACTTCCCCTGGCCTCTGTCCTCGAGACTGCGCGCGACACCGTGAGCATCTCTCAAGAAGAAATCGGTGGCGTCGACCAGCACGCGATCGTCGGTCTCG
The DNA here is from genome assembly GCA_039589995.1 of Gemmatimonadota bacterium. Lineage (GTDB taxonomy): Bacteria > Gemmatimonadota > Gemmatimonadetes > Palauibacterales > KS3-K002 > JBDHGH01. The sequence goes on from JBDHGH010000100.1 coordinate 19,461, forward strand.
GCCTCGACGGAGAAGCCGTATATCGTCGATGGGGCGAATGCTTCCCTAACGGCCCGGACCTCATCAGGGTTGTCAGAACGGGCACGGAATCGATAGTTGGGCTCGACCAGGAGAACGCTAGGCCCCACACGGTGCGGCTTCAGCACGTAGGTCCCTCCCAACTGCCCACGATCGAGCCCCACCGGATTACTGCCCAGTCCCGTGGCCAACGATACCTGATAGAGGAACTCGACCTCCCAGCTATCGATCTCCATGTACAGTTTCCCACGGGCCACGTCCCAGTACAAGTCGAAGAAGCCCTCGAGCCTCTCCATGCCCTTGGTCTTGTCGCTGATAGACGGAACCTCGTCCGCCGTCTGAGCCATCGCTCTCTCCGGTGCTGTAAAGATCACCGCGCCCGCTGCGACCACTAAAACCGCCATCCGCAACCAGCGAACGATCCCAACCGAGCGAACAAATCCGTGGAACGTCATCAAAGCCTCCGTCTCCAGACCGTGCCTAAGAACTCGCCAAATAGGAGATCTTGTAGGGAAACAAATCCGCGTGCATCAGCCCTTTCATAACCGCCGGGTCATTATTCATGATCTCGCGTGCGGCCGCCTGCGACTCGGCCGTATATACCACGATCCCAAACGCGCTCGGGTCCGTATTCTGCGTGCGGCCGTATAGCACCACCTTCCCCTGCCCCGCCAACCCCTCCAAATACCGAACGTGCTCGCCAAGGATCTGCGCCTCCGCATCCGTCGGCCCCTCGCTCAACATCTCAGGCCGCACCGCCCGTATCCTGTACAGAAACTGTCCACCGTCCACTTGCCGTCTCCCCGCAATACCGTCGACGTCCTCGTCGCGTCCGCGCCCGCGTTCTCGCCCCGCGTCCGCGCTCAACATGATCCGTTCATTCAATCCGAACGGCCGCAGTCCTCACTCCTCCGCGATCCCCAACCACCGTCCATGCCACCAACAACTCCTCCCCCACGCGCGCCAACCTCGGAAAGCCGCTCGCGCGCGCCTCAGAACTCTCTGCAACTACAACAGACGGACCCATTCGACCTTTCATCCCCAGCGCCCGTACCCGAATCTCTGCCGCAGTCTCACTGCGTTCGAGCCACGAAGCTACAGCTCGGCCGTCCTCGAGAAGCTCGACATCCACTCGACCCAGCGGATCACCCTCATCGATACGTATCGGGCGACCGAACGACTTCCCGCTGTCCGACGAGAACGCAGCATAAACAGCAGGCTTCTGCTGGGGAGCCGTGAACCACACCACGACTACGGTTTCGTTCAACGCCGAAATCTGCGGGCCGTTAACCGGACAACCCGGGTAGTACCAGTTATCGTCGACGACGTGTGTGGGTGCGCTCCACCGACCCTCGGTGTAGCGCGCGACCGCGATGTTGCGAATCTCGGCCTCGCTGCGATCCCGATATGCCGCCAACAACCCCGATCCCACTCTAGCCAGCGATGTCTGGCAGCACTCGCAGGTCCGCGGGTCTAATAGCACGTCGGGGCCAAGATCTCCGTAACGATCAAGGGTGGTGAATCGAATGCTCATATCGCCGCGATCCAGGTCATCGTGGCCGGCAGCCTCGGCCTCGCTCTTCATCTCACGTCCGTCAAGCCAGACCAACGCCGCTCCGCCTTCCCACGGTACCATGGACACGAAGCCGTGCTCCGTTGGCGACGCATCCCGGTGCGGCGTGATGGCATCGCTCCAGGTATCTCCACCGTCTGACGACACTGCCATCATCACGTGGTAGGCGTAGGTCTCGGGTCCCACCTTCTCCAGCCAGTGAACCACTAGATCGCCGCTGTCCAACTGGACGAGCGAAGGGAAATCAGCCCAGTTAACGAAGAATCGGCCGCTTTCGACCACCGTCACCGGGTCCGACCACTGCCCGGCTTCTCGCGGCGCTAGGCGCAGAGCGTACTGCGCTGCAACGGACGGCTCGAGCCACGTGAGAAATACGCGCCCGTCCGAACCCGCGAACAGATTGGGCTCTCCACTGCCCGCGCCGGCCAGATACTCCACCTCGCCCACGACCAGCCTCGGTAAATACGGCTCGCAAGCGGAGATCGAATATGCGCAAAGAACTAGGATACAGACTCGCCTGAGCAACATTCCTCCGATCGGCTGAAACGAAACAAGCTAAGAGACTGACCTCGGTGACGCGAGCCGAGTATCATCTGGACCGGTCGGCACGCCGCCGATACTTTGGTCCTCCTTGATTCATGATTCCGTCTCGCGCCGTATACTCGAACCGGACCCGAACATGCCTTCGATCAAACAGCCTTTCACAGTCGCAGCCGCACAGGCTGCCCCCATATTCCTCGACCGCGACGCGACCGTCGACAAGGCCTGTGAGTTGATCGGAGAGGCTGGGGCCGCCGGCGCCCGGCTCATCGTCTTTCCCGAGTGCTTTATCCCCACATATCCCTTGTGGGTATGGTTCATTCAACCGCTCAAGACGCGGGAACTGCGCGAGCTATACACCGAGTTGCTGGACAACGCCGTCTCGATCCCAAGCCCGGCCACGGATCGCCTCTGCGCAGCAGCGGCCGAGGCGTCCATCGCCGTAACGATGGGCATGAACGAGATCAACGCGGAAGCCAGCGGGGCGACGCTGTACAACACCACAATGGTCATCGACTCGCAAGGTGAAATCGTTGGCGTGCATCGCAAGCTCATGCCCACCGTGGCGGAGCGGATCGTACACGGGATGGGAGACGGCAGCACGTTGGACGTCTACGACCTGGATATCGGCAGGCTGAGCTGTTTGATCTGCTGGGAAAACTACATGCCCCTGGCCCGCTATTCGATGTGGGCGTGGGGCGCCCAAATCCACATCGCTCCGACTTGGGATCGTGGAGAACCCTGGATCTCCACTCTTAGACACACGGCAAAGGAAGGCCGGGTCTACGTCATCGGTTGTTGCAGCGCCGTAAGCCGAGACGACATCCCGGACCGCTACGGATTCAAGGGTGCCTATCTTCCTAGCGATATGGAGTGGATCAACCCGGGCTTGAGCGCGATCATCGACCCCGACGGCAAGATTATCGCCGGCCCGGTAGAGAAAGAAGAGACGATACTGTATGCTGAAATCGATCCCGGCGAAATGAGGGGCCCGCGCTTCCAACTTGATGTTGCAGGACACTACGGTCGGCCCGATATCTTCCAACTCATCGTGAATCGAGAAGAGCGGCCAATGATCCAGGACGAGGAGGACTGGCCCTTCCCGAACGAAGAACTCGAGGAGATTTGAACCCCATGTGCAGAAACATCAAGAAACTCCGCCGTCCCGATGATCCTCCCAGCGATCAAGAGTTGCACGACGCAGCTCTGCAGTTCGTGCGCAAGGTCAGCGGCTACCGCGAACCGTCGAATGCGAACCGAGAAGCGTTCGATACGGCCGTGTCCGAAGTCGCCTCCGCGACTCGGGTACTCTTTGATCGGTTGGTGGTGAGGTAAAGACGAAGTTGCGTGAGCGAACCCAGCCCCGCGCTTCCGTCAGTCAAGCAGCTGTCGGATCCTCTGGCCGAGGTCCGACGGTGTGTAGGGTTTCTGTAGAAAATCGCCGGCTTCGGTTACGCCGTCCCGGGTGACTACGTCCTCGCTGTATCCCGATGTATAGAGCACTCTCGTGTCCGGCCGGATGTCCGTCACCTTGTCGCCCAACTCGAACCCGTCCATCCCGGGCATTACCAGATCCGTCACCATCATTTCAATAGTGCCGTCGTGACTCTCACAGATCTGTAGCGCCTCCTCGGCGCTGCCTGCTTCGAGAACCGTATACCCTTCCTTCTCCAAACCCCTGCGCATCGGCGTGCGCAAAGTGATTTCGTCCTCGACCAGCAGAATCGTCTCCGATCCCGCAGAAGCCGACTCAACCGGCACATCGTTGTTTCCGCTGGTGTCCTCGCGAAGCTCGGGCATCCGGATCCTGAACGTCGTCCCCTTCCCCGCTTCGCTCTCCACGGAGATGTAGCCGCCGCTTTGTTTCACGATGCCGTACACGGTGGAGAGTCCCAGCCCGGTGCCCTTGCCTTTCTGCTTCGTCGTGAAGAACGGCTCGAAGATCCGCGAGCGTGTCTCCTCGTCGATGCCGATGCCGGTATCGCCGATTGACAGGGTGACGTAGCGGCCCGGCGGAATCGTGTCGCCGTCCGCCGCTGAAGCCCGCTGCATATCCGAGTGCTCGGTCTTGATGGAGAGCCTCCCGCCCTCTGGCATCGCGTCGCGTGCGTTCACCGCCAGGTTCATCACGACCTGGCCCATCTCCACGGGGTCCGCCCGGGTATTGGCCAGCGCGGGATCCAACTCTGTTACCAGCTCGATGTCCTCCCCTATGATGCGCGCCAACATGTCCATCATCTCGGTGACCACCGAGTTCAGGCTGAGCACTTTGGGCTGGAGGATCTGACGGCGACTGAACGCCAGCAATTGCCTCGTGAGCGCGGCCGCGTGATCGGCCGCGTTACGAATGTCCTCGATGTCCGCCCGTTGCTGGCTTTCACCCGGCATATCGCCCAGGACCAGCTCGCAGTTACCGAGGATGACCGTGAGCAGGTTGTTGAAGTCGTGCGCCACGCCGCCCGCCAACCGACCGATGCTTTCCATCCTCTGTGACTGCGCCAAGCGCGCCTCCAGATCCCGGCGCTCGGTGACGTCGACCATGATGGTCATGCTCCCGC
>JBDHGH010000101.1:0-12753 GCA_039589995.1 Gemmatimonadota bacterium
ATGTGGCGTATCCGATACAGTCGAGACCTAATGCTCTTTCCGCTCGTTCTACCAGTTTCAGGGCGCCAAAACGCAACTCGCCGATGGGTCGAGTCAGGGCGAAAGGCTCCCAGTGTCGCGCCTTGATGTCGTCGAATAGAACCAGTCCAGGTGCCACGGCCTAATCGACCCCCTTCTTCAGGTTATCCGGTAACTCGTCCAGGAGCGTCTTCAGTTCCGCGGCACGCTCGGCGGGCATGATGAACGTGATGCCCGAAGCTCGAACGACGACCATGTCCGATACGCCAAAGGCGACGACGGGCCCGTCCTCGGCCCACAGCAGACTGTTCTGACAGTTCTTGGCATGCGCATCGCCCACGAGCAGGTTGCCTTCGCCGTCCAGTGCTCTGACTCGCGTCAGCGCGTCCCAGGCGCCGACATCGTCCCAGTCGAACTCCGATTGTACGACCGCGATGTTGTCGCTGCGCTCCATCAACCCATCGTCGATGGTCAGGGAAGGAACCGCCGAGAAAAAACCTGGAACGTCTTCGGTCTCCAGTCGTGCAAGATCGCTCGCCAGTTCCGGTGTGTGCGAGGCGAGTTCGGCCAACAGAACTTGCGGTCGCCATACGAACATTCCGGAGTTCCAGACGAAATCCCCCGTTGCCAGGTAGTCCTCCGCGGTCGCCCGATCGGGCTTCTCTACAAATCGCTTCACCTCGAAGACGCCGGGTGTCAGCGAGCTCCCGACCTCGATATACCCGTATCCAGTTTCAGGGCGGCTCGGCGTCACACCAACGGTGAGGAGCCTGTCCAGGTTGCCGGCCCCTTCCACCGCCTGTCCCAAAGTGGAGACGAACTGGTCCAATGGACGTATGACGTGGTCCGAGTGCAGAGAGATCATTACGGTGTCATTCGGTCGTTGTGAGCGTCGAATGATCTCTCGGGCGGCCCAGGCCAAAGCCGGAGCCGTACCTTTGGCTTGCGGCTCACGCAGCAGCTGATCCGAAGCCAGGTCGGGCAGATGTCTCGCGATGTGTGGACGGAGGTGCTCTCCGGCGACGATGAGGATGTTCTCGACCGGGGCGAGCCCTTGAGCTCGATGGATGGTGTCGACGATCAGCGGTCGGGCGGTCGCGAGTGGCAGGAACTGTTTTGGGCGGTCCGGCGTGCTTGCGGGCCAGAACCTCGAACCGATACCACCAGCCAGAACGACGACCCAGCGCTCGAATCCTGCGTTTCCGTTCACGTCAGAACCCGCGTCTTCTGTATTCGGTGCGATTTTCCTCAGATGAGGCCGGCTATCTGATCCCGGTTGTGCCGCAACTCGTACAGAAGTGAGCTGAACGGGACGCCGGGCCTAACAAAGGTCACGACGATCATCTCCGGCGGCACATCGGTCAGGACCGCCACTCCATCGCCATACTCGATGACCGCGGTCGCCAGCCCTTCGTGATGGGCGGCAGAGCCCAACTCACGGGCGCTTTGCAGGATATTCGGTGCCATGGCCGCAACGGCCTCTTCGTCGGTGCCCTCGGGCCCGAGCCGGTCGATCAGGAGACCGTCCTGGCCTACGACGAAGACCGCTTCCACTTCCGAGCGGCTCGACAAACGAGCGACAAGATCTTTGAGTGTAGCCATCGGCACCTACGGGCTGGTGGGTAGCAGGAGTCGGCGGCGGCAAGTCTAACCCGTGGAGGCCCACAAAGTCAAGCGCGGTTTGGGCTTCCTTGACAGTGCCAGCGGCGACGAATAAGGTTCGCCGACTACTATGATAAACTCGAACATGCTAATTGATCGCCGGGCCATCACCGTTATGCTAGCGATTTTCGCGGTAGGCGCCTGCGGCGAAGACACCGGCACTAATTGGCCAAGGCCCACCGAGCCTCTGGAACTGTCCGTGTATGACATTGTGGACGGCCCCGTTGACCGGGCCAGCGCCCTGAATGTGGTGTCGGGCGTCGGGAGCGGTTTCCCGCTAACGGCGCGCGTGGATCAGACGCAGCAATGGGACATGGCCTTCGGAATGATCGATGGCGAGGCCTTTTGGATGCCGAGGGGATTCTTCGAGGGTCTCGAGCCGACGAGTGGGATTCTGGCGACCGAGCTGGACTTCGACGAGATCACTACGGCCCCCGATGACAAGACGCTATACGAGTACACCGATCCTCTACCGATCGTCGCCGGGAACACCTACATCATCCGTAGCCGAAACGACCCGACGACCGAGTTACCCTGCCGCATATATGCGAAGGTCAGGGTGAATTCGATCCAGCCGGACCCGGGCTGGATGGACTTCATTGTTCTTTGGAACCCGAACTGCGACGACACTAACCTCACGCTGGGAACACCGGAATAACGAGTTCAGAATCCTCCCATGCTCGACCTGAAGCGGATCCGACTCGAGACCGATGCGGTCAAGGAGCATCTGGCAAAGCGCGATGATCCGTCACTGGCCGCGGCAATCGATGACGTCGTAGCCCACGATGAGGAAAGACGGCAGATCATCCAGAACGTCGAGCAATTGAAGGCTCACCGGAACACAGCATCCAAGGAAATCGCGGAGAAGAAGAAAGCAGGGGACGACGCCTCGGGTCTCATAAAGGAGATGAAGGAGGTGTCGGATCGCGTCTCCCAATATGACGCCCGGTTGAGCGCCTGCGAGGACGAAATCCAGGAGCTTCTTCTCGGCATCCCTAACACGCCCCTGCCGCCGGTCCCGAGCGGCGACGAATCCGCAAATCTGGAGGTCCGTGGCTGGGGCGAGCCTCTCGAGGCGGAAGAATGGCACAAGCCGCATTGGGACCTGGGAACCGAACTCGGCTTGCTCGACCTGGAGCGCGGTGCCCGGATCTCGGGCTCTGGCTTTCCCATCTACATCGGGATGGGCGCGCGGCTGCAGCGGGCGCTCATCAACTTCATGCTGGACGTTCATCGCGAGGATCACGGCTACCTCGAGGTTCAGCCGCCTTATCTGGTGCGAGGCGAGGCCATGATGGGAACGGGTCAGCTGCCGAAGCTGGCCGACGACGCCTACCGCATAGAGGGCGATGATCTTTGGTTGATACCCACAGCAGAAGTTCCTCTGACGAACCTCCACGGCGGCGAGACCCTGGGTCCCGACGAGACGCCTCGTCACTATGTCGCATACACGGGCTGTTTTCGCCGCGAGGCCGGTGCGGCGGGGCGTGACACGCGCGGAATTCTCCGCGTACACCAGTTCGACAAGGTCGAGCTTGTACGCGTCGAGCGCCCGGAAGATTCGGCGGACGCGCTCGAGCAACTGACGGCACAGGCCGAGACGATCTTGCAGCGGCTCGGGCTGGCCTACCGTGTCGTTTTGCTTGCCGGTGGGGACATCGCGCAGTCCAGTGCGATGACCTACGACCTGGAGGTCTGGTCGCCCGGTGTGGGACGCTGGCTGGAGGTTTCTTCGTGTTCGAACTGCACCGATTATCAAGCGCGTCGCGCCAACATCCGTTTTCGTCGTGAACCCCGCGGCAAGCCGGAATTCGTACACACGTTGAACGGTTCGGGGCTGGCGTTACCGCGCACGATCATCGCGCTTCTCGAGAACTATCAGCGTGAGGACGGGAGCGTCGATCTTCCAGAGGCGTTGCACCCCTACCTGGGCTCCACGCGGATCGACCCGGCGTGAAGGCCCGTTCCTGGTCCATCGTTCTCGCGATCCTGTTCGGGGTTGTTCTCGCCTGGTACTTGTTCTACACGCACCAACTCGTCAGCGCCATGAACGCGGATGCGGCCGCCATGTCTCGGATGGCAGCGCGCGTCTTCAGCGGATTGAGCAACCCCCGAGACAGCGGGGACGAGGTCCTGTTCGACCTTCTGGAAGAGATCGAACGGGTCGGCATCCCGGTGATCCTCACTGACGCCGGCGGTGAGCCGGTCTACAACGCCAACCTTCCGTTTGTGGCCGATGCGGGTGTCCCGGACGGGCGGCAGCGGCTTCTGGCGTACGCTGCGAGGCTCGACTTGCGAAACGACCCGATCGTGCAGCCGGGAATCGGCGAAATCCACTTCGGTATGCCGGCGGTTGTGGAACGCCTACGTTGGGTGCCGTGGATTCAGGCGGCCACGCTCGTCGTCATCGTGCTGACAGCCATCTGGATATTCAGGTCGACCATTCGGGCGGAGCAGGAGCGCGTCTGGTCCACCATGGCGCGGGAATCCGCGCATCAACTCAGTACGCCGCTCAGCTCGCTGGCAGGTTGGGTGGAGATACTGCGGATGACCCAGCCCGAGCGCTCTGAGATCGCCACGGATGACCGGATCGCCATCGAGGTCGAGGTCGACGTTGAGAGACTGAACAAGGTGGCCCAGCGATTCGAGCTCATCGGCCGCAAGCCGAAGATGCAAAAGGTGGACGTCGGTGAAGTCCTCCACCGGTTGGAGAGCTACTTCTGTACCCGGCTGCCACGCATGGACCGCTCCATTCGCTTGGACATCGATACTCCGAAGGGTATGGCACCGGTTGCGGGTAACCCGGTTCTGCTCGAATGGGCCTTCGAGAACATCATCAAGAACGCCATCGACATATTGGCGGGGCGCGGCGGGCGGATCGAGGTCAAAGTCGGACTGGCGGAAGACGGCCGCGTCCGTGTCCGCTTCCTCGATGACGGGCCCGGCGTTCCGGCCGACCTACGCAAGCGGATCTTCGATTCGGGCGTTTCCGGCAAGGAAGGTGGCTGGGGCGTTGGCTTGGCGCTGACGCGGCGCATCGTAGAAGACACCTTCGGCGGGTCGGTGGAGTTGTCGCGGCCGCAAAAGGGAGCGGAGTTCGTCGTAACCCTGCCTGTCATGCCACCCGACGGAGCAGACTGAGGCGTGCCGTCGAGCGAGCTGAAGGCGGGCGAGTATCTCGAATCGCTGAATCCGGAACAGCGACATGCCGTCGAGCACTTCGAGGGACCGCTGCTCGTCCTCGCCGGCGCCGGGTCCGGAAAGACCCGGGTGCTCACCTCGCGAATCGCTCACCTGATCGAGCACCATGGCGTCGACCCCAATGCCATTCTTGCCGTCACCTTCACGAACAAAGCGGCTGGGGAGATGAGGAGCCGCGTGCACGATCTACTCGGCACCGAGCCGGCCGGGATGTGGATCGGTACCTTCCATTCGATCGGTGCCCGAATCCTCAGGCGATACGCGACCCGCGTCGGTTTCGGTCAGGACTTCTCGATTCTCGACGCGGACGACAGCCTCCGTGAGATTCGGCACGTGATGGAAGATCGAAACGTGCCCAAGCGCTGGCGCCCCCAGGGGGTGCACGAGGCGATCTCCACGGCGAAGAACCTCTTGATCACACCCGAAGTGTATTCCGAGACCGCCTACGACCCGTACTCGCGTATCGTGGCCGACGTATATCCCGCCTACCAGAAGCGATTGCGTGCCGCGAATGGATTTGACTTCGACGACCTGCTCGTCAAACCGGTCGAGCTGTTCGAGTCGGACTCGGATATACTCAACTGGTTTCGTAGACGTTTTTCCTTTGTTCTGGTCGATGAGTACCAGGACACCAATCACGCCCAGTATCGTTTCCTCGAGCTGTTGGCGCGCGAACACGAGAACCTCTGTGTCGTCGGCGATGACGACCAGTCGATCTACGGTTGGCGTGGCGCGGATATTCGCAACATCCTCGAGTTCGAGCGGGACTTCCCAGCCGCGCGGACCATTCGTCTGGAGAGAAACTATCGGTCTACCCAGGTGATACTCGACGCTGGGAACAGCGTCATCGCGGAGAACGTGAACCGAAAAGGGAAGACGCTGTTCACGCAGAAGCAGGGCGGTGCTCCCATCACGCTTACCATGGCCGCTGACGAGCAGGACGAAGCCGAGTGGATAGCGGGTGAAGTACTCGATCGGCTCTCAACGGCTCCCGAGCTGGAGCATCGCAGTTTCGTCGTCCTCTATCGGACCAACGCACAGAGCCGAGCGTTGGAGGAGGCTTTCAGGAATGGCGACGTGCCCTACCGCATCATCGGTGGAGTGCGCTTCTACGAGCGCCGCGAGATCAAGGATGTCATCGCTTACCTGAAGCTCATCTCAAACCCGAAGGATGTGGGCTCCTTTCTGCGAATCGTTAATTACCCGCGCCGTGGCGTGGGTGACACGACGCTCACCGTGCTCCTCACCCATGCGCGCTCGGAAGCGATCACCCCGCTCGAGGCCGCACGCACGGCGCGCTCCATCGAGGGAATACGACCGGCGGGCGCCGCCTCGCTGGAGATATTCGCTCAGATGATCGACCGATACAGCGCGCTGGCTCATCACATGCGCGTGCACGAACTGCTTAGCGAACTGATCATCGAACTGCGCGTTCTGGAGAGCCTTCGCGATGAGGGACACGAGGGGATCGACCGCGCACAAAACGTCGAGGAGCTCGTCGCCGCAGCGTCCGAGTTCGAGGCCGATTCAGGGCTCGATGACGAGGAACTCGAAGAAAACGCGCATCTGACCGAGCTGGATCTCTTCCTTCAGAAGATCGCCCTGGTCGCCGATATCGATAACCTGGATCCCGAGGCCGACGCGGCCACGCTGATGACCGTTCACAATGCTAAAGGGCTCGAGTTCCCCATCGTCTTCATTGCGGGACTCGAAGAAGGACTGTTTCCGCTCTCTCGGTCGCACGACAGCATGGAGGAGCTAGAGGAAGAGCGGCGGCTCTTCTATGTGGGGATCACTCGGGCCGAGGAGAAGCTTTACCTGACCCACGCGAAGAACCGGCGCCGGGCGGGTGACTGGCTGGTCTCGAGCCCGTCCAGCTTTCTTCGCCCACTACCCAACGAGGCGTTGGAAAGAGGAGAGACGGAGCGCTACGCGGACCGAGTATCCAGCCGCCGATCGAATGACTGGTCGGAGTGGCTGACCCGCAGGCAGCGCGGCCCCGAGCCCGGCGAGTTGACGTACGACTACTCCGACTCGCAAGAAGCATTGGTGATTCCGGCCATCATCGAGGGCAGCCGTGTTCGACATCCACGCTTTGGTTCCGGAACCGTCTCGCAGATCGACGGTCGTGGTTTGGACTTGAAGGCCGTCATCGACTTCGATACCGCCGGTAGAAAGAAGGTCGTCGTCAGATATGCCAATCTCGAGGCCGAAGACGTCGACGAGATCTGATCGCGCGAATGATGACGATTAGTCGCACCGACCTGGAGAGAATCGCCGTACTGGCCCAGCTGAAGTTGAGCGAGGATGAGGCCGACGGACTGGCTGGCGATTGTCAGGCGATTCTGGAGTATTTTGAAATCGTTCGCGAGGCCGGCGCAGTTGAGTCGGAGGTAGACGGCCCGGTAGGGCGCGCGGCGCCTCTCCGCGAGGATCGCTTCGACTGCGATCCCTTGGTGGAGAGGTTGGAAGATCTCGCGCCGGACTGGCGCGAGGGCTACTTCATCCTGCCTCGCTTGCCTGCACTGGACGCCGATGCGACCAGCGACGACGATGACGTGTAGACCGTCAGCTTCATTTGCCCATGGCTGAGCCGCCCACCCGAACGACACACGCGCTACGTGAAGAACTGCGTTCGCGGAGGCTCCGCGTCGGGGACCTGCTGCGCACGACGCTGAGTGCTATCGATGCCTCGGACGCCGATGCGGCTCCCATCAATGCATTCATCACGCGTGGAGGATCGCAGCTCGAGGAGCAAGCGGCAGCCCTGGATCGTAGCTTCGATTCCGGTGACGAGGCTCGCCCCTTGGCCGGGATACCCGTGGCGATCAAGGACAACATCTCAGTCCGCGGGATGCCCACGACCTGTGCCTCGAGGGTTCTCGAAGCGTACGAGCCGCCCTACGAGGCCGCCGCCGTGCGAAGGCTCCGCGACGCGGGCGCGCTGATCGTCGGAAAGACGAATCTGGACGAGTTCGCTATGGGGTCGTCTACCGAGAACGGCGCCTTCGGCCCGACGCGTAATCCTCACGATAGGGGTCGAGTACCCGGCGGAAGTTCGGGGGGTTCGGCCGCGGCGGTCGCGGCGAACCTCGTGCCCCTGGCGCTGGGATCCGATACCGGCGGTTCGGTTCGGCAGCCGGCATCGTTCTGCGGAGTCGTCGGCTTGAAGCCCACCTACGGCCGCGTCAGCCGCTATGGTTTGGTGGCGTTCGCATCGAGTCTGGATCAGATCGGCCCCTTGGGGCGCACGGTTGAAGATACGGCGCTGTTGTTGGGAGTCATCGCCGGGCGCGATCGCTTCGATTCGACGTGTGTCGATTCCCCCGTTCCGGACTACACGGAAACGATCGACGCCGGGGTCGAGGGGCTCGTCGTGGGGGTTCCGCGCGAGTTCTTCCCGGAAGATCTCGACCCTCATGTGGAAGCTCTCTGCCGAGCCGCGCTGGACCGGCTCGAGGCGTTAGGTGCGGTGATACGCGATGTGAGCCTGCCGAACTCGAAGTACGCGGTGCCGGCCTACTACCTCGTGGCGAACGCCGAGGCCTCCAGCAACCTCGCTCGTTACGACGGTGTGCGGTATGGCCTGCGTGCGAAGGACGTGCAGAGCGCCCAGGCCGTGTATCGCGAGACACGCGGAATGGGATTTGGGCCCGAGGTCAAGCGCCGCATAGTGCTGGGTACCTATGGGTTGTCTGCCGGCTTTTACGATCAGTACTACGGCCGCGGCCAGCAGGTTCGCCGATTGATCGCTGCCGACTTCGAACAGGTGTGCGCGACGGGTGTCGATGTGTTGTTTACGCCGACCGTGCCCGGCGTGGCGTTCCGGCTTGGCGAGCGTATCAACGATCCGGTCCAGATGTACCTGTCCGACGTTTTTACGGTGACCGCCAACCTGATTGGCGCCCCGGCAATATCTTTGCCCATCGGAGATCACGATGGATTGCCGGTCGGCGGCCAGTTCATCGGACGTCACTTCCAAGAAACGGTCGTGTTGCAGGCAGCGTGGGCGCTCGAATCAACAATCTCCGATCGGCCTCTTACGGGTGGAGTCTAGCGTGGTCGGCGCGGGGGTGTCATCGAGCTACGAGCCGGTCATCGGGTTGGAAATCCACGTCCAGCTGAAGACGCGAACCAAGATGTTCTGTGGGTGCCCTGCCGAGTTCGGTGCTCCGCCCAACACGAACGTCTGCCCCGTCTGTCTGGGCCTCCCCGGTGCATTGCCCGTAGTCAACAGGTCGGCTATCGAGCTGGCAGTCCAAACCGCTCTCGCGCTCGGTTGCGATGTGCATAACCGGTCGGTCTTCGCGCGGAAGAACTACTTCTACCCAGATCTTCCCAAGGGATACCAGATCAGCCAATACGATCGACCCTTGGCCACCGGCGGTGTCGTGGAACTGCCGGCCAAGGATGGGAGCGGTGTCCGCCGTATCCGCCTTCGCAGGCTACACGTGGAGGAGGACTCGGGTAAGTCAATTCATGACCGTTTTGTCGAGCAGACGGCGGTCGACCTCAACCGGGCCGGAGTCCCGCTGATCGAGATCGTCACCGAGCCCGACTTCTCCGTGGCGTCGCAAGCCCGAGAGTTCCTCGACCGCCTGAAACGGATGCTCGAGTACCTGGGTGTCAGCGACTGCAACATGGAGGAAGGCAGCCTGCGTGTAGATGCCAATGTGTCTGTCCGACCCGCGGGAAGCGACGAACTGTCGACCAAGACGGAAGTCAAGAACATGAACTCCTTCAGCCAACTCGAGAAGGCGTTGGAGTCTGAAGTTGCGCGACACGTCGCCGTAGTGAATTCGGGCGGTGTGATCGAGCACCAGACGATGCTCTGGGATCCTGCTCGGGGTGAAGCGCGGCCGATGCGTGGCAAGGAAGAGGCTCACGACTATCGGTACTTCCCAGAGCCAGATCTTCCGGTTCTCGAGTTGGCCGATGACGCAGTCGCCGCCGCGGCTGGCACACTGCCAGAGATGCCTCAGGAGAAGCTGGAGAGATTGGTCCGCCAGTACGGGCTGCCCGCCTACGACGCCGAAGTCCTCACCTCCACCCACGAGCTGGCCGATTACTTCGAGGCTGTTGCCCGGTTGACCTCGGACCCCAAGCTGGCCTCGAACTGGGTGATGGTCGAAGTCCTGGCCGTAGCCAACGAGCGTGGTTCTTCGATCTCCGACCTGGGTCTCGAGCCGGAACGGCTCGCCGAGTTGATCGCCATGGTGGCGGACGGCGACTTGTCGCATGCATTGGCGAGGCAGGTCTTGAGCGGGATGGTGGAGTCGGGCACGAGCGCCGAAGACGTGATAAACACCGAAGGTCTCCGCCTGATCAAAGACAGCGACGAGCTTGAAAGGTGGGTGGCCGAGACGCAGGCCGAGAACCCCGCCGAGGTCGAACGCTATCGCGCCGGTGAGGTGAAGCTGCTGGCCTTTTTCATCGGTCAGGTGATGAGAAGATCGAAAGGAAAAGCCGATCCGGAGCGGTTGAGAAGAATCCTCGAGAAGTCGCTGGGGTCGGACCCCTCGGAAGACTCAGCGATGCCCGACACGGGTTGAACGTTGAACATCGACTCAGTCTGCCGGTCGCGCCAGTTTCTCCTGTACTTTTGATAGTACCTTCGCCTTCGGCCGGAACAGCTTCGCCTTCAGATGGACCAGGTCGATCCACATCCCTTCCGCGGTTACCCGCCGATCCCACCAACCGTAGTCCTGGTCCGGCAGAGGGAAGTAGTCATCGGCAAGCTTGGATAGCTCGTCCTGACGCTGTGTCTTGCCCATGGGTCCGTGCTCGCGATTCAAACGCTTGGCTTCGCCCAGCGCTCGATCGCCCGTGGGATCGAGAAACGCGGTCGGCGAGTTCTTGCGGTTGATCAGGTAGTCCGCTGCGCAATCGAACGTGTGGCGGATCCAGGTCGCGATCTCGGCATCTTCTACGTCCCAACGCGAATAGTCCAGTACCCGATCGAACATCGCCTGCCAGGTCGTGTGATCCGCGAGCCGAATCATACCCCGGAAGATCCGGCGGTTGGTCCGGAAGCTGAAGACGGCTCGGTCCAACACGCGGTCCATGAATCGGTCGTTATGGCTCTGGTCGAAGTCGGTGATGAGGTGAAAGGCCGCCCGCAGGTAGGCTTGCCCCAGATGGATGTCCATCCGGTGTTCCCAATACGAATGCCCGATGGCCTGCGTGTTGGCCGACGTCACGAGCTTTCGAGGCAGGAAGTAGTTGTGCGCGATCGTGTCGCCCGCCAGATGCGTCAGGTAGCCGATTGCGCACGCGCGAGTGGCGTCAGAATCGGCCGCCGCGTACAACTCCTCACCCACGTGCCAGTGGTGGCAGTGCCGGCCGACGGGCGCGTACTTCTTGCCGAACGTAATGTCCGCGGCGATGCAGCCGTAGAGGAAATCGTAGGGATAGCGGCGAAGAAGGTCGGCGATAGCGGCCGGGAACAGCCCCAAGGCGGCCAGTAGCTCGGTCCCAACCAGGATGTGCATCCCGGGCCCCCAGGCCCAAGCTGGTTCCGGGACCAGGAGAATTCCGAGTCCCGCAAGGCAGAGGGTTGGCAGCCAGCGCATTCGCAGCGTCAGCGACGGAGCCTTCTATACTCGCGTCGCAGGGTCTTGCGAGTGTTCTCTAGCTGGTGGCGCGCCATTTCACCGAACTCCTCTCGCGCCGCGTCCAAGCTGGCACCGAGTTCCTCGCGGAAATCGCGCGTGGCGGCACCGCTGGCACGACGAAGGTCGTCGAGAGCCGTAGCGCTCGCATTTCGCAGGCGACGATAACCTTCACCGAAACCCGTCGTCATTCTCCGTCGGCGGCGCTCGGGAATCCATGTTGCAGCCAGGCCGATGCCGACCAGAGTCCCAACGATGAAGGCCAGAAGGAACTCCCGGGTATGGCGTCCCTCGCGGGCCTCGGCATCGTCTGAGCTACGTTCGATCTGTGGGGCCATTACGCGCTACTCCTCGTCCGCCTCGGAATCAACCGTGTCGTCATTTCGTCGGCGGCGCAGCAGCTTGGCGCCCGTGCGAATCCCTCGGAGCGTCGAGGTCGCGGTCAGCACCGTATCCTCGACCTCGGTCTGGACGACGTCGATCAGCGCACCGAGTTCCTGTACCCGCTCGTCAGCCGCCTCCAGGGCTTCCTCGAGGCGATCGTTCGCCAGCGAGATCGTGTCGCCCACTCGCTCGACCTCTTTGCGGACCGACATGACGAGGAAGTTGAGATTCTCACCGATCGCGCGGGCCCGGTCGAGAGCCGGTCGCGCGTCTTGACCGATCGTCGTGAGCGCGTCCTCGACGTTCTTGAGGTTCTTGACGATTCGCAAGATGGCCCGGCCAAGGACGATCATGCCGATGCCCATGATTGCTATGGCTACGACACCGACGACGTTGATCGTGATAAACAGCCATCCCAGGTCTGTCACGCGACACCCCCGTTACCGATTGCCGGCGCTTTGGGCATGAGCGACTCGCCGGTCAAGTTCGCCGGCTCGCTCCAGCACATCCCTTACGAGGAATGGGCCCAATAGGTCACTGATGCCGACGGCGATGACGACCGTGGCGAAGAAGAGGTTTACCTCAGGCCTAAGCCCGGGCTCTGTAGGAACGTAGATCAGGACAAACGAAATCGCCATGGCCAGCGATACACCGCCCTGTGGGATCAACGCGAGCCCGAAGCGACGTGGAATATCGATGTCCTGTGGGCGGAAGCGTGACGCCACAACGCCGCCGGCCCACTTGCCCACGATCCGGATCGCGACGTAGGCGATCACCAGGGGAACGATCCACCAGGATGAGAACTGGAGGAGCGCGCCGGCGACAACCAACATCATGATGTAGATGGGCTGCTCCCACTGCGAGAGTGCCGCGTAGA
>JBDHGH010000102.1:0-12630 GCA_039589995.1 Gemmatimonadota bacterium
TCTACTGCGTTGGCCGTCAGGCTGAGCACCTGGCTGCGCGCCTCTGGATTCCGGCGCATCAACTCGCCCAGCCGCTCCTCGACCCCCGCCCAGGCCCGCTCCGGGTAAAGAAACAGTGCCTTCTCATCGCCTTGGACCAGGACGAACGATTCGTCTCCAGCACTGCGTCGGAACGAGGCCGGCAGTGCGATGCGTCCCTTCTCGTCCAGCTGGTGGCGATAACTCCCCAAAAAGCCGGTCAAGCAACCTCCCCGGCAGATCACTTAGTCCCGGTTGGCGGGGGTGCTCCGGGCGATTTTTGTTTGAGGGTGGGCAAGGAAAGTTGCCCCACTTCTCCCCACTCCGACCCCCATTGTACAGCTTTCTCCCCACTACGTCAAGACTTTGTTCCACTGCGCCCTACCTGCTCCCCTCAACCACCCATTGGGAAGCGAATATCGAACACCGATACACGATCTGTGATATTCGAAGTGCAGAACAACCAACGACTTACGTCCCTACACAGATCACATATCGGCGTTCGGTGTTCGATATTCGTCTCCCAATAAAAAAGCCCGGGCCGAAGCCCGGGCTTTGTCTTGCCTGGAGAATTACGTCAGATCAGCTGCGCTGGATCTGCTTGATCCGCGCCTGCACGTTCAGCGTCCAGCGGTCGCAGGCGTCCATCAGCTGGGGAATCTCGTTCCGAACGCTCCCCGCCCTCTGGAAGTGCGTCTTAGCGGCCCCGAAGTTCTGCTCGGCCCGCTGCAGCTGGCTCAGCCCGATATCTTCAGGAGTGGCGATCCGCTCGGCCAACTGGTAGTAGGTGTAGCCCCACCAGAACTCGACGTCCTGCTTCTTGTCGGCCGGGGCGAAGCGTGCCGCGTTCTCGAAGAATTCGATGGCTTCGCTGTACTGATTGTCGTTGCGAGCGCCGTGCGCCTGGCTGTAGAAGAGGGAATACACGTCATTCTGGGACGAAGTGCCCGAGGCGATGGCCTGGTCGAAATCGGCCATGGCGGCGTCTTTGTCGCCGTTCTCCAACTTGAACTGGCCACGCTTCAAGTAGCCGTTAGGATACGCGGCGTCCAGCTCGAGCACCCGGTCCATAGCGGCGCCGGCATCGGAGTAGCGGCCGTTTCGGCTGAGCGCGTCGGCGTAGAGCGACCAGAGCCGCGGACTGTCGGAATGCGATTCTAGCGCCAACTCGGCGAAGGCGATGGCCTCGTCGGTACGGTCCGCGCGGGTATAGGCCGCCAGCGCGTTCTCGATGATCGACAGTTCGGTCTCTTCGCCCTTGATTTGCAGCACTCTCTCATACGCGACGAGCGCGGGCTCGACGTAGCTTGGATCCTCGGACGAGTAGCGCAGCGCATAGTCGCCCATGGACTGAAGAAGACTGACGTCGTCGGGCGTGAACTCCAGGCCGGCCTCGATGATGTCGATCGCCTCGACCATCAGGTCCGCCTGGGCCAGGTCGTAAGCGACCCTGAGGCGAACGGGGACGTTCGCGGGATCGAGTTCCAAGTAATCCTTATAGAGTTCGCTGGCCTTTGCGGCGTCGCCTTTCTGCGAGTAGATGTAAGCGGCGTTCGACAATGCCTCGCGACGACCGGGATCGACCTCGAGAACTCGCTCGAAGTAAACGACCGCCGAGTCGGCCCAACCGTTCGTTCCAGCGGGAGTCTCGGTCTCGTCCGCGTTCTCGTACAGCTGACGGAACGCCAGACCCTTGTTCATCAACGTCTCGGCGCTGCTGGCGTTGATCTCCAACGCTTCGTTGCAGTTGCGCAGCGCGTTCTCGGGCTGCTGGCTGCCGACGTAGTCGGCGCAGAACTGACGCGCCCGAACGAACTTGACCTGCTCTTGGAACGACGCGATGGACGCTTGCGCCACATTGCCCACAGACTGGTCGCTCTTGTCGGGAACCATCAGATTGGGTACGGAGACCTCATCGCCGCTGGCGACCAGGATGAAGCCGGCATCGACGCCCCATTGGGCACCCGAAGCCGTGCAGCCGCCGAAATAGACGACTTGAGCGCCCATCAGGTTTGCCAGCTGCCGCGCCTTGATCGCGTTGATCTCCTCTTCCTTTACCTCGTAACGCTTCAAGGCCCGCTTGTACTCGTTCTCCGGGATGGGAGCGTGCGTGCTAAAGTCCTCGAGCTGCTCGCGGATCTCCTTGGCCACTTTCTCGCCGAACTTCTTGTCCAAGTCTCGGCAGACGAGTGGAACCACGAGAACGCGGAACCGCCCGCCTGGCTCTTGCTGAAGGACGGCCGCCTGGGCCTCGGGAGCGGGGGATACGGATAGACCGATCACCAGGGCCGCTGCCAGCGCCCCTACCCCTACCCAACCTGAACCGGTGATGCTGGACTTCATGTTCTGTCTCGCTCTGTTTCTTACTGATGACGGGCGCACGCCCGTGCCAACCTCTCGTTACAGCTAATGCCGACTTCCGCTCTGCAGCGTGTCGGCGGGACCGAACAACTTCGAGTTTTCGCTACAACAGCCCGCTAGTGGGCGCGCCTGGACTCGAACCAGGGGCCTCTGCCTTGTAAGGGCAGCGCTCTCGCCAACTGAGCTACGCGCCCGTCAGAGGATGATCCCCAGCGGAATCAGGACGACGTAAGCCACCACCAGCAAAATCGGCGCCATCACCGTCGAAACAAATGGCGAAGCACTGGCAAGCGCAACGTAACCCACCACGATGAGCACCGCCGCTGCCGCAAGCAGTATCCAGTTCAACCGAGTGAACTGAAGAGAGCGGGGATCATTTGCCGCCGTGCCTGCCATCGACGCGCCTTTACTCCTCTGCCCTATATGAACCCGGGCCTGTAAGCCCAGATCTGCTTGTCGTACGGGGAAATCCTCTTTGCATTGAACGGATAAGAAGCTATGCGAATCGCTACTCCCCGTCAATCTTGGCGTTTCTGTGAGTTTCCTCACCTAAAATGTCCGGAATACCCAGGGCCAGCTCGCGCGCCCGTGCCGCCGCCTCCAGGGCCTCCAATTTCTTCCGATTGCGCTTCTTTTTCCAGTACCCCAGAACGAGCAGAAGGATCGTCAGCACGCTCCAGTAGACCGCCGTCTGAGCCAGCAGGAGAAGCCAGCCGAATCGGCTGCCCGCGTCTCTTCTCCACATCCGTTCGAATTGGCCCAACGTGATGCCATAGGTGCGGCGCATCGCAGCGTCCAGATCACCGGTCTCGCGCCAGCGTTCCAACAGGCGGGTGAATCCGGCCGAGCCGCCTAGCCTGTACATGTACTCGACGATCGTGTACGAGAGCATGTAGGCCTGGTCGGCGTCGAGTCGTGTGCCCCTGAAATCGAGGGTGAGAGATTCCAGAGACGGAAGCTTCCCCAACAGGATCGCGGCACGCAGAGTCCAGGCATCGCGAACGTTCCAACTACCGGAGGCGAGCTGCGCGTAGCCCTCGTGAAACCAGCGGGGGACGCCAGATCCCAGGTAACGACCCAGGGCGACGTGCGCCAGCTCGTGGCGCAGCACCGTGATCATGGGACGGCGCCCTACCCGCGCCGCAAAGATGGGCAGAACGATCTCGTCGCCTTCCGGAAACGCGATGCCGCCGCTCCAATCGGGAACACCCGGCGCGAGAGAATCGAAGGCGGCCGGGTCCGGGGCCAGGATGACGAGGATCTCTCCGCTTGCCAGGATGTCCTCTGGAAGGCCAGGCATGAGCGGCAGTGGATCCAGGGCTTCGACGAGTGCAGTGGCAGCGCGTTGTTGGCCCGGCCAGTAAACGAAGGTGAGAGCGCCGGCGCGGGCTTCCTCCTGAGCAACCAGGGATGCGCGACCCGCGGGCAGCAGAAAAGCAGTAAGAAGGAGGGTCCAGACGAGACCCAGGCTATTTCTTCGCCGGCTTCTTGCGGCGTGCACCTCCCTTTTTCTTCTTCGCTTTGCCTGCCGAATCACCCTCGCTCGCCTCCCCTTGCGCCTGTTTCAGCATCTTCTTCAGAGCGATGCGCTCCTTGGAATCGAGAACCTCTTCAAGGTTGAGAAGGATGATCAGTCGCCCCTGGTCCTCCGCGATTCCTTCAAGATAACGCCCTGCCAGGCCTTTGAAGAAATCGGGAGCCGGGCTCACAGCGTCTACGGCAATGTTGGTGACTCCGGGCACTTCGTCTACCACCAGGCCGACCCGGCTGTCCCCGGCCTCGACAACCAAGAGATGACCGCTGCTGGGCGCCTCGCTGACGCTGAAACGCTTTCGCATGTCGATGACAGGAACGATCGAGTCGGCGATGGACACGACACCCTCGACGAACTCGGGCGTCTTCGGCACGATGCGCAACTCGGGCACCTTCGATACCTGCTTAACCTTCATCACATCGAGACCGAACTCTTCGCCTCCTACACGAAACGCAACTACTTGCAGCGGTTCGGCAGCCGTGTTCATCTCTTCCATCGATCCTCCTTCGCCCTCGAGCAGCGCGCCCGAAGCCAGCAAAGTCGCCGGGTCGACATAGTGTACCAATTCCCCGTTCAGCTCGATCAGATCGTCCACACGCCGCTCGAACGCGACGCTGCCACCCAGCCCCACGACACCGTCAAAGGCCTCGACGCGTAAGGCAAGCCGGCCCCGGTCCCTTCCCAGCACCAGCAGGACCGAGTTCTCGGCGTCGGGGTCCATTTGCGGAGCTCCGGGAATCGCCTTCACGAGCTCGACCACGGGCACCCAGCGGTCGCGCACGCAAGCCAGTCCAAGGCGACCGCCATCGGCCGCCGGCACGGTCTCGGTGATCCGCCCGACCTCTACGCACTCGGTGACCATGTCGGCGGGTAGCGCATAGCGCGATTCACCGACCCGGAAGCTAACGAGCTCTCTCACGTCTTTCCCTCCGCCGGTGCGGTCAGCGAGTTCAAGCACTCGATGATCGCACCGGGGATATCTCCCAGCGGCAGTACCCGTTCCGCCGCGCCGACCTCAACGGCGCGGCCCGGCATGCCGTAAACCACGCTGCTCGATTCATCCTGAACCAGGGTCCGCCCGCCGGCGGCTCGGATGCCCGCCAAACCGGCTGCGCCGTCGCGCCCCATGCCCGTGAGCACGACCCCGATGCATCGTTCGCCGTAGGCTTCGGCGGCTGTTGGGAACAGGGCGTCCGCAGCCGGTCGGGTCCCGTTCACCAGCTCCTTCTGGTCGAGAGAGATCCTGATATCGCCTTCCACGCGCCGGACTCTCATATGGAAGTCGCCTGGCGCGACGAACGCCCGGTTCGGCGTGACGATGTCGCCGCCGGTTGCCTCGGCGACGGGCAATTGAGCGATCGCGGCCAACCGTACGGCGAGAGCCGAGGTAAAGCCGGCGGGCATATGCTGTACGACGAGGACGGCGGCTCCCAAGTTGGGCGGAAGCGCACTGAAGATGTAAGACAGCGCGCGCGGTCCACCTGTAGAAGCCGCGATGACCACGGCGGCGCCTTTCTCCACGGCCGGAACACCGACCGGCGCCCCCCTGCGCTCCATCAGCAAAGCCCCGAGGTCCGCGACCCGGGCCGCTTGAAGCGACTTGTAGAGCTGCGCTTCGACTTTCGCGACGTCGAACGAAACGGGGCCCGAGGGTTTGGCGACGACATCCACGGCACCGAGCTCCAGGGCCCGCAACGCCGATCCCGAGCCTTCTCCGGTATAGGCGGAAAGCACGACGAAGGCGCGAGGCCTTTCGGCCATGACCCGCTCCAGGACGCCGAACCCATCCAATCGGGGCATCTCGATGTCCAGCGTCACGACATCCGGATCGTGCTCGGCTATCGCGCGCAGCGCCGCCTCGCCGTCCGCCGCGGACCCCACGACCCGGAATTCGGGGAAGCCCTCGATCAAGTCTGTGACCATTCGCCTCATGAAGACGCTGTCATCCACCACCAGGACCGTGGCGCAGTCGCTCGTACTCTCAGATCTCGACATTTTCTCGTCCATGCGAGGAAACCTTTACCCGCCCGTCTGCCAAATCGAAGTCGACCGAGCGTCCGAAATCTCCCCCCACTTCCTCTGCCACGATCGCGACGCCGGTGCAGCCGAGCGCGGCACGCGCGGCTACGATGTTCCTCTCGCCGATGTGTGCGCCGTTCTTCGGCATCAAGTCTTGAAACATACAGGCGCCACCGACAAGGCGAGCCCTTATTCGTTTCAGATCGGCGCCGGCGGAAATCAACTCCTTAATGAGCTCTGGGGTCGCCGTCGTCGCGAATCTCCAGAGTTTCTCGCGATGCGATGAAAAGGCCGGATCCGGCAGAAGCACGTGAGCGAGGCCTCCGATGCGCGTGGCCTTGTCATATAGAACGATGGCGACACACGAACCCAATCCGACCACGGACAAGGTGCCCTCTGCCTTTCCGATTCGGCGCTCACCCGCCAGGACGAATTCCCTCATCGCTTCCGATACACGCGTTCGCGGGCGTTGACGGTCTCGAACTTGGAGCGCACTGCGGCGGTGAGATTCTCCACGCGACCCAAAACGAGGTAGCCCCCCGGCCTCAGCACTTCTTCGAAGGACTCGAACACCTGCTGCTGGGCCGGACGATCGAGATAGATGAGGAGATTGCGACAGAGGATCAGGTCCGCCTCGAAGCTCGGTCGACTCAGGATGTCCAGTTGCTCGAACTTCACCAGCGAGCGAACCGGTTCTCGAAGTCGCCAGCCTTCATCCTGCATGAACCAGCGACGTTTGAGTCGAGGCGGCGTCTCGGCGAGGGCGACGTCCGGGTACGAAGCCGAACGCGCCGCCTCGAGGCTCTGCGCATCGATATCGGTGCCGATTACGCGTACACCGTCGATATCTCGGTTGCGTGACGCCATCCATTCCCAGACCATTATCGCCAGGCTATAGGCTTCCTCGCCCGCTGCGGTCCCCGCACTCCACATCACCAGCGGTTCTCCGCGCCGTAGCAAATCGGGCAGGACCCTTTTGCGGATGACTTCCCAGGTTTCGGGGTTGCGGAAGAATTTGCTGACGTTGATCGTCAGAACGCGTAGCAGTCGCTCGTACTCGGCGGGATCCCGGTCGAGCAACATCGAATAGTCGCTGACCTCATCGATTCCGCGGGCTCGCATGCGAACGGCGACGCGTCGGCGCAGGCACTTTTGACGGTACAGGCCGCCGCGGAAACCGCTCTCGCGCTCGACCTTGCTGAAGAGCGCCGCGTAGACCTTATCCTCACTGATCACTCGCAGCTCCCCGAACGAATTCGAGGTTCGTTCTCACCACGTCGTTGGCGGGGTTGATCTTGAGTGCGCGTTCCCACATCCGGATCGCCTGCTCTCGGTCCCGCCTCTTATAGAAGACGTTGCCCAGCTTGGCATAGGTGTCGTCACCCAACTCGGGCTTCGCCCGCAGCGCCCGCTGGTACGCCTCGGCCGCCTCGTCGTAGCGTCCATCGCGATACAGGATGTCGCCCAGGTTCTTCGAAGCTTGGGGCAATGCCGAGTCACACTCCAGCGCCAGCTCGTACAGTTCGCGCGCCCGAGCCTGCTCGCCCATCCGCTCGCGAACAACGCCGCTGTTGTTGGCCAGTGCCGCACAGGTCGAGTGAATTTTGAGCCCGTCCTCCGCGATGGCGGCGGCGGCATCGATGTTTGTCGATAATCCTTCGGCGATAGCCTTTAACGAATAGTAGAACGGCGGAAGATCACCGTCCTTCTGCAAGTCGTACGCCTCCAGCGTACCCAGCGCGGTCGCCGGGTCACCCTGCTTCAATTGCAGATGGGCTTTTGTCAGGTTGAGCCTAGGATGGCTACTCGTGGCCAATCCCTCATCGAGCACCGCGATCGCTTCCTCGATCTTCCCCTGCTCCGACAGTACCACGGCCAGGTTATTGAAAGTCGCAGGTCGCTTGCCGCCTCTCTCCATGATGTCGCGGAACTGCGACTCCGCCGCCCCGTGCTGACCCTGGCGAAGCGCCACCATGGCGAGATAGAACTCGGCGTCGAGTGCCCCCTTGTCGTGCCGGAGAACCTGCTCGAGTTCCCGTACCGCTTCCTCGTACATCGCCGTCCGATAGAAAGCGACTCCCAGGTTTCGATGCTCGTCGACTCGGCCGGGTGATTCGGATCGACTCGTGTCGCGCTGGCGCCGTCCGGTCTTCCTCACGAGGCCGGCGGAAATCAGACCAAAAAGCGCCTTGCCGACATCGAAGTCACCCATCGCTGTCTCGTCGACGATATCCCAGCCGCTGTGCTCGCCGTCCAGATACGGGAGGATACGCTCTTGCTCGGGCGCGAGTTCTAGCGATGACAGCGAGTTCGAGCGATCGGGATCGAGTGAGAAGATGTCATCGAGCGACTGAACCTTCTGCGAGATCTGACTCCACTCATCGACGCGACGAGCGCCTTCGAGCACGAGGCTCTCCGGATCGATGGAGACCTGGATATTTTCCCGCTCGGGATGCTTGGCCGGTTCGAAGTAGAACGTTCCCTGGTTCCACCGGAACAGGTGGAGAACTGCCTCGCGGATCTGGAGCTTCACGTAGCGCTCGAGCGTATCCTGGTCGAGCAGCCCGTCGTCGATGAGGATTTCGCCAATGCGACGGCCGTCACGCGCCTGACTCTGTGCCTCCAGGGCATCCTCTAGCTGTCCGCGGGTGATGACCCGCTCCCTCACGAATATGTCACCCAGACGATCGCGACGATTCAATAACGAGGAGTAGATGATTCGGCCGTCCTCGAAGTAGATGTAGCCGAAGCTCTGTCCGTTTGTCACCGATAGACATCCGGTCTTCCCGCCCATCGTCAGGAGCTGGAGGACGTCCGGTAGGCTGGCTTCCTTGAGGCTACCCTTGATCGCCATCGTCCCAACTATCTATCAGTCGATCTTCGATGACCGGCCAATCCCAGACCACTTTCTCTGAATCGAGGAAGAACTCGTCCACAGCCAATTGCTCTTTGCGCACCTGCGACAACAATTCTCTCAGCTCGCCGATCCGGTCCGGATCTCTGAAGGCCCTCTGGCTCGGCTTGGCACCGCTGAAGCGGCTCAACTCGGCCTCGATCTCACGAAGCGTCGCGACGTCACGCTCGTAGGCATCAACCAGGCTATCGGCATCCCCGACCTCATCGCCCTCGAGGAAGTCCTCGAGTCGCTTGGTCGAGTAGCCCTCCGCTTCGTATTTCAGGATCGAGCGAGCTATCACCTCGCGCCACTCGGGCGACCCCAGCGCTTCTTCGACCGCTGACGAGACATCCGTAAGAAAGTCCTTGAACTCGATCTCGGTCTTTCCCTCCCCCTCGGCCAACCAGGGTAGGTCGGGGTCGCTGACCACGTCGACCAACAGGCGATCGACTTCGTCGGCCAAAATCTCTCGGTTCTCTGCCCTCTGTGCCGCGAGAACGCGGTTCAGCGCTCCTTTGAGTTGGCGAACGTTCTCGATCGCCAGGCGAGCGATCGCTTCGATGACTTCGGGACGAAGGCTCGCACCGATGGAACCCAGTCGCAGTTCGAGAATCGCCCGGCGTGTCTCGAGGACGGGACGGCCGATATCGACGACAAGCCCTCCACTGAATCGTGACAACAACCGGTCGTCCAACTCCCCCAACTCCAAGGGCGGCCGGTCGCAGGCCAGGGACACTTGCTTGCCTGCCAAAAGCAGATGATCCAATAGGTGGAACAGCATTTGATGCGATTCGCTGTGGTGTCCCAGGAACTGAAGGTCATCAATCAGTAGGACATCGGCGTTCCGGTACTCGGACTCCGACACTCCAGCTCCGGCAAGTTCACGAAGCAGTTCCTCGACTGGAGTGTAGACGATCCGGGCATCGGGGTGCAGTTCCTTCGAGCGGTTGGCTACCGCGATCAGCAAGTGTGTCTTGCCCAAGCCGGTCGCGCTGTACATGAAGAGCGGGTTGTAGGCCGAGCCGGGCGATTCTGCGGCGGTGCGCGCCGCCTCCCAAGCGAGCCGGTTCTCTCCTCCCACGACGAAGGTGTCGAACGTCAAGCCGGGGTCGATCGTCACTGGCACCATCAGCCTCGAGCATCCGCCGGCATCTCGAGTTTGCTGGCCAACTTCTTCAGCACTCCTTCGGCGACCGACCTCAGTGTGTCGAAGACGCCTTCCCCCAGAAGAGCCGAAGCCGGGTAGCTTGGCACGTCCCGGAAGTTCAGCTCCTCGTCCAGCTCATCGAGGCTGAAGACGTTCGGCAGGTCTCGTTTGTTGTACTGGATGACGACGGGGATGTCGCGGATGTCGATCCCGTGCTCCAGCAGGTTCTGCTGGAGGTTCCTGAACGACTCGATGTCCGATTCGAGCTGAGATTTCTGGCTGTCCGCGACGAATACGACACCGTCGGCGCCCTGCAACACGAGTTTACGCGTCGCGTTGTAGTACACCTGGCCGGGGACGGTGTAGAGCTGGAATCGCGTCGTGAATCCGGAGATCGTTCCGAGCTCGATGGGCAGGAAATCGAAGAACAACGTGCGATCCGCCTCCGTCGCGAGCGATACCATCTCACCTTTTCTGTCCCACGGGACTCGACTGTGGATGTACTGCAGATTCGTCGTCTTACCCGAGCGGCCCGGCCCGTAGTAGACGATCTTGCAGGTAATCTCTCGAGTCGCGTAGTTGACTAGCGACATAGTCAGTTGCCTATCAGGTCTTGGAAGAACCGATCGAGACTCGCTTCGAGTTCTTCCTCGAAGTCCCCGACCTCGGCCGCCGCACGCACCAAGCTCGTGGTCGGGAGCTCGCCAATTCGGTTCACGAAATCTGTAAAGAACAAGCGCACCAGTCCGATCGATGATCGCTCGTCGAAAACGGTCACAAGCATTAGCTGGCCCGCAGAGGAGTTGAAGTGAGCGAGGAATAACTGACGTGCTCGACCCGCGTGATGCAGATGCTCGAATTCTTCCTCACCCAACTGGCTCGCCAGTGCGCGACTCGATGCGTTGATCCCGGCTGCGAGGGACGCGACCCCGACAAGATCGAAGAGCTTGTCGAACCCGTGCTGCGCCAGTACCTGTCCGCTTCGATTGATCAACACGGCAAGCCGAACTCCCGTTTCGCGCACGAACTCCTCGAGCGGCACGGCAAAAGCGTCCTGGATCTCCTTGAGTTCAAGGTGGTCCATCCTACGCCGGACCCTCTGTCGACGCCAAGCTCTCGGCAGCTCGACGAACGGCGAGCCGAGCCTGGCCCGCGTTGGCCCGACGGTCGACCACAGCCATCAAAGCCAAGTCGCCCTTACCTGCGATCATGATTCGACCTTCGCTCGCCTCGATCTCCACAAAGCGGCTGCCGGTTTCGGTATGGCCGGTCGCGCGACACGCGCGCCGATAAAGCGAGGCGGCGAGCGCAGCCACCGCCGCGCCGTGAACGCCGATGTGGACGCGCCCGTCGACGACCAGTCCGTCGCGCACCGTCACGACCAGCGAGCCGCGGACACCGGGCATGCTCATCACGTAGCCCAACAGACGATCGTAAGGGCTGACCCTCATCTCCCGTTCTCGCTCAAGTAGCTGTTGGCGACCTCCCAGGCCCGTTGCACGACGCGAACCGCCCTGCCCGCCGGTACGTCCCGCGAGGTCGCTGCAATGATCACGTGCTCACCCATCGAAGACACCGTTAATCGCGCGCTCTCTCCTTCCACCACAAGCCCTTTCAAATCACCCAGCTTGAGGTACGAAGCGACGCGCTTCCCTTCGGTTCGCGCGCTGCTCAGGTTGACTGCCAACGCCATGTCAGACTCCACGGCCTGCTCGGGCATGTGGCCGACTATCACTTTGCCCTCGGCGTCGGCGAGCAGAACTCCTAGTGTTCCTGGAGTGCTGGCGACCAGGTCGTCGAAGACACCCGCCTCTTTCGTATCGGAGCCACGATCGCCGATGGCTTCAAGCTTGCCCCACAGGTCGGCCACGGTCGGGTCGCCAGGCGCGAGTGCGTGAGCGGCCTTAAGCTCGGCCTCAGCCTCGGGACGGCGACCTTCCTCCACATACAGACGGATCAGCGCCATGCGCGCTTGCAGATGTTCGGGGGCCAGCTGCTGGACGATGCTCCACTCGTCCAGGGCCAGTTCTCGTTCACCGCGGGCTTCGTAGATGCATCCCAGCTCGTAGTGCGCTTGCACGTGAGTGGGATGGCGCTGAAGACCACGCAGACACAGCCAAAGCGCGCGCTGTAGGTCGCCCCGCTCGCGATAGGCCGTGGCAAGCTCGACGAACGCCGTCGAGTTCGGGTTCGTCGCGACCTCGGCGCTCAGTTCTCGTAGCGATCTACGCATGCTCGCGCCCATCGAATTCGCCCAGGATCAGTTGTAGCTCTCGCACCGCTGTTATCGCCCGCTCTACCCTACGCCGCTCGGGCGAGTCCGGCGCCATACGCAGATAGGTGGTCCACTCGCGTGCCGCACCTTCGACATCGCCCAGTTTCAGCCTCACGAGACCCAATCGCTGCCGGGCCTCCTCGGCCAGCGGGTCGTAGCCCAACGTCTTTTCGTAGCCGTCGGCCGCCGACCTCAGGTCACCAGAACGCTCTCGGATGCGGGCCGCCAGGTAGTGAGCCCTCGGCTCTTCTGGGTGTGCCCTCAGAACGGTATCGATGTGTCGGCGCGCCGCATCGAGATCGGCGAGGTCGATCTCATACTCGATTCGATCGAGTGCAACTTCGTGGGGAGGTTTGGTACGGGCATCGTCCTGCGTGCCC
>JBDHGH010000103.1:0-14333 GCA_039589995.1 Gemmatimonadota bacterium
TCCAAGCCCAAGCACGACTTTGTCGTTCATCCCCAGATTGAGGATCGTGTCCATCATCCCGGGCATGGACCGGGCAGCTCCCGAACGTACCGATACGAGCAGCGGGTTGGCCGCGTCCCCGAATTTCTTTCCGGTTTTCTCTTCCAGTCGCCCTATCTCGGCCCGAACCTGGTCCATCAACCCCTCAGGCAAAGACTGGCCGCTGGAATAGAAACGTCGGCAGGCCTCGGTCGTGATCGTGAATCCCGGCGGAACGGGCAACCCCATCTGCGTCATGCTCGCCAGGCCGGACCCCTTACCTCCCAGCAAGTGCTTGTCGTTGGCGTCGCCTTCCTCGAACGGGTAGACGTAGGTGATCGCGTCCATTACCGGCTCATCCTTTTCAGGTGCGGCAAGCTCAGATCCAGTGGATGATTGCACTAATTTAGGCATTGCTCTGTGGCCAGAAAGTGACAGTTCAGAGAGTCTCGACATGCTGATGGTCCGGGGCTATTCCGGGCGGCAGTGCTTTCAGTTTGTACCGTATCACCTTGGCAGCAAGTCACATACCAGTGTTTTGCTATTCCCTCCCTTGACCAACGGCCATATTAGGTGCTAGGGTGCTGGGCCACTGGTAGGCGCAGCGTCGACGAAGGCGGTATGGAGGCACTGGAAATGCGCAGTCTTCTCAAGGTCGAACGTGGCACCATCGTTCACTTCACCAAGTGGACGGCCGCGATCGTGGTCTTCGCCGCTGTCGCCTGGCTAGTTTGGGTCAGTTTGCTGGGTTGAATCGAAAGGGCTGGATTCGTGAGACCGACGGTCTAGACTGACGTCCGCTCTACTGCCCCATAGGCAACTGCCAGCGATCGAGTCGACAGCAAGATGTCAAGCGGATCCGATGTCAGCTCTTGGGTTAAGAACCACGCGACTTGTAGACCTCTCGGGCCTCAGGCTCGGCACGATCGCAGTCCTCGCAATCCGCACCCATCTCCTCGCACGGCACTCCATCGGCTTGCGATTCATCGCACGGCGGGCCGCCGGAGTCGATGACTTCGACTTTTTCCCGTTCGTCGCTCTTCGTGCTCTCCATAATATCCTCGGTTGTGAGACAACCGGATTCTGGCCGAAGCGGCAGCTTACGGTCGTACCGCTAAACGGGCAAAATCTAGACCACTGGGCGTGGCGACGCAAAGGTCGGCGAGGGGCAGGGCAGGCCTTGGCTGAAGCTCATCAGGGTGGTACGGGGCAAGCTGTCCGGGCCAGAGCACACGGGGTGAGACAGGATACCCCGCGATGTACGCCAGCCGCACGTTGGTCAGGGGGGACAGGCCTTGAAATGAAAGGCAATAGCAGGGATTTGAGGGGGCCTTGGCCCGCGAGACTTTGGCACGGAAACCGCAGCAGGCAAGGGCGCATGTTCCTTTTCATGGGTCGGGTGCACGCCGATGCGTTGATCGGTTTAACGGGTTTCTCGTTCTCACGACCCACCCATACGGGCCTGAAAGAAGGGTCCTATGACAGCCGCTAGTCGCGTTCAGTTGATTCAGGACGTCCTGGGAAGCGCGCACATCTTTACTACGGCCACCAGTGACCTGATGCAGGAACGCCTGCGCCACGTCATTGGAGAGCAGCTCACTTTCTCGCAGATTCAACTCCTCAAGCTGGTGGCACGCACCGATGCCTACAACATCAGTCAGGTCGCTTCGTACCTGGGTGTGAGCAATGCCGCCGCCAGTAAGGCCGTGGACCGTTTGGTGCGACGTGATCTCGTGACGCGCAGTGAGGCGGAGGGCGATCGTCGTGCGGTGGAGTTGGCGCTGACGGATGAGGCCCGGCGCATTCTGGCCCAGTACGAAGTCGTGACCGCTCAGGTGTTGGAGGAGATTTTTGGAGGCTTCACCGCCGACGGTCTCCGCCAAATCACTGATCTCTTGGATCGGCTATCGATCAGTCTGATCGACCATAACGGCCATACCGAAGAGTCGTGTTTCCGTTGCGGGATGTTCTTTCGGGACAAATGCCTGCTGAGGGGCCAACAGCATCGAACCTGCCATTTCTACCTGAATAAGGGAGAAACGGGGCAGCCCGGTGCCCGCTCCGCGACCTAGCTCGGTACGAGCGAATCGGTAGCCTCCCGATCGCTGCAGAATTCGCGATTCTGCACGTCTACCCTTCGTGTTGCTCGGTATCGGTTGGCACGTTGGAGCGGTGGAGGCGTGGGCTTCAGGGAGTGTTTACCTGAATCAGGACATTCCCTAATATGTATTACACGTTGAGACTCCCAGAATCGAACCGAAGCCAACGACGTACCCGACGCGGCCCGTGTTAGGGCGTCTCGGGACCGAGTTGTTCGCTTTGGGGGTCTTGGATAGAACATCTGGAACAAGCGGCACAGGGGGAACCGATGCGCTGGAAGGTTTTGCTGATGGGAGTAGCCCTGGTAGGCGTAGCTCTCGGCGGTTGCAGCCCGCAGGAGGACGAGGCCGAGCTGGAAGCCCAGAAGCAGCAGGCCCGCGAGGACTCCGTCAGGATGGCCGAGGAGATGTTCGACGCAGCGGTATTCGACACGCTCACCTGGGAGAGCGATTCGGCTCGGATAGCCCGAGGCATCGTCGTCTACAATTCTAGCTGCTACAAATGTCACGGTGAGAGCGGAGGGGGCAACGGTGAGATGGCCATGGCACGCGAACTCGAGGTGCCATCCTTCCTCGCGCCCGATTGGGAATACGCCGGGGACGTCGAAGCTCTGCGTCACCGCGTGTTTGTCGGCTATACGGGCGCCATGCCCAACTGGGGACTCGTCGGTCTCAAGTACCGCGATATCGACGCGGTCGCCGTATACCTCGCCGAGAAGATAAGTCCGGCTGAGACGACACAGCAGTAGGAACGGTTGTATTTCGGTCACAGCCAGAGTGGATTCGGGATCTGCGACGCGGTATTCCCACGTTGCGGGTCCCGAATTGCATAGAGGCCGCGGGGCTTGGATAATCACAAGAGGTGCTAAATAGCACATGAGATCATTTATGCTAAGTCTATGTGTGGCACTAGTTGCAGCTGCTTTGACAATCGGCTGTAATCGAGGCAACTCTCCGGACGTCGCCCCCGGCGTTTCCTGGGCTTTGGCGGAACATCGTGCCGCCACGCTGTCCGATATCCGGTACGAGATCCACCTGGTGATTCCGGATTCGCTTTCCCGGCGCATCCGTGGTCGAGAGACCATTCGGTTCCTGTTGAGTGATGCTGGCCAACCGCTGGTCATCGATTTTCACGAAGCGCCGGAGAGCGTGATCTCCGTTGTTTCCGAAGACACGGCCATCGCGTTCGACTTAGTGAACGACCACATCGTCATCTCTGAGAATGCGCTTCAGGAAGGCGCCAATTCGATCGAGATCGAGTTTTGGGCCGGTGACAACTCGCTGAACCGAAACCGCGAGTACCTCTACACCCTGTTCGTTCCGGATCGTGCCCGTTTCGCCATCCCGTGTTTCGATCAGCCGAACTTGAAGGCCCGCTACAGCCTATCCCTCGACGTTCCAGCAAGCTGGCAGGCTGTCGCGAATGGGCGCTTGGCGTCATTTGAGACGACGGGCGATCGAAGCGTGTTCGCTTTTACCGAAACCGAGCCGATCAGCACCTATCTGTTCTCCTTTGCGGCCGGCGAGTTTGATGTGGTGACGGCCGAGCGGGACGGCCGCGAGTTGCGGATGTATCACCGGGAGACCGACAGCACGAAAGTCGCACGAAACGCCGATGCCGTATTCGATCTTCACGCCACGGCGCTTGCCTGGCTGGAGGAGTATACGGGAATCAAGTACCCGTTCGAGAAGTTCGATTTCGTGCTGATCCCGTCATTCCAATACGATGGGATGGAGCACCCTGGAGCGATCCTCTATAGCTCTTCGAGACTGTTCCTCGACGAGGCGGCGACCCAGAACGACGAACTTGGCCGGGCGAGCTTGATCGCACACGAAACGACGCACATGTGGTTCGGCGATCTCGTGACCATGGATTGGTTTAATGACGTCTGGATGAAAGAAGTGTTCGCAAACTTCATGGCCGCCAAAATCGTGAATCCATCGTTTCCGGATGTCGACCACGATCTTCGTTTTCTCCTGGCCCATTATCCCGCTGCCTATTCAGTCGACCGTACCGCGGGTGCCAATCCCATCCGTCAGCAACTCGACAACTTGAACAACGCCGGCACCCTGTACGGCGCCATCATCTACCAGAAAGCGCCGATTGTCATGAAGCAGCTGGAGGGAGTGATGGGGGTTGAAAGCCTCCGGGAGGGGCTGCAGGACTACTTGAGTACGTATGCTTATGGTAACGCTACGTGGCCTGACTTGATCGACATTCTCGATTCGCGGGTCGAGGAGGACCTCGCCGCCTGGAGCCAGGTCTGGGTCGAACAACCGCGTCGGCCTACCATCTCTGTTTCCCAACAGCTGGACGAGAGCGGTAACATCGCATCGCTCGTTCTGAGCCAGCAGGACCCGGAGGACGAACGTCGGCTTTGGAGTCAGAGTATCAACGTCTTGCTTGCGTACCCACACAAGAATCAGCTGCTCTCGGCTCAAATGAACGCTCCGACTCTGGACGTGGCGCAGGCCAAGTATCAGCCCGAGCCCGAGTACGTACTCCCCAACGGATTAGGCATGGCCTACGGGCTGTTCGAGCTCGACGAGAGAAGCTTGGAGTACCTCGTGGAAAACGCGCCGTCGGTTCCCGGCGCGCTGACGAGAGGTAGTGTCTGGTTGACCCTCTGGGATGCGATGCTGGAAGGCTGGGTCCCGGCATCCAAGGTCGTCGACCTGGCCACAGTCTCACTGTCGTCCGAGAAGGATGAATTGCTCGTTCAGAGGTTGCTGTCGTACCTGCAGGAAGGCTATTGGCGCTTCCTCTCGGAAGATCAACGTCGCCACCGCGCGGCCGATGTCGAATCGCTGCTATGGGCGCTTCTCGAAGGTGCGCCGACCCCCAGCCTCAAGGCTTCGTATTTTCAGACGTTCCGATCGATTGCGCTGACCGATAGCGCGGTGAGTCGGCTGGGCGACATCTGGAGCGAAGACCTGGTAATCGATGGCCTACCGCTTTCGGAAAGGGATCTCAGCCGCATCGCCCAGGAGCTGGCCTTGAGGGAGTACGCGGATTGTGAGAGGGTACTCGATGAACAGGCTGAGAGAATCACCAACCCCGATCGCCACGAGCGCTTTTCGTTCGTGAGGCCAGCGCTTTCCGCGGTTCCGGCGGTCCGCGATCGCTTCTTCGACAGCCTGCGCGATCTGGCGAACCGAGAGCACGAACCGTGGGTTCTCGAGGCTCTGGAATTCCTCCATCACCCCCTACGTGCGTCCTCTGCCGAGAAGTACATAGGGCCTAGCCTCGATCTGCTGGAGGAGATACAAGCCACCGGCGACATATTCTTCCCGAAACGCTGGTTGGATGTGACGATGGGTGGGCACAGCTCCGAAAGTGCCGCGGCAATCGTTCGCGATTTTCTCGATAGACAGGTCGACTACCCGCCGCGGCTGAGAGCGAAGACGCTACAGGCTTCCGACGGGCTGTTCCGCGCCGCGGAGATCACTGCACGGGGCCCATAGAGTCGGGCCCCGAGTTGCTATTATTAGCTGACCTTCATAGGCATCATCACGCCTGCGTCCAGCGCCTTGTGTATGGGACAGCGACGGGCGATATCCAGTAGCCGCGCTCGTTGCTCGTCGTCCAGGGGCCCGACAAGCTCCAGTTCTTGACTGATCTCATCGGCTATCGGCAGTCCCTTCTCGCCGATCTCCGCTTCCTCCGGCTTAATCTTGCGGTGATGCAGGTGGACCCCGATCTCCTCCAGCGGCCACTCCTTGCGATCGGCGTACATCCGCAGCGTGATCGTGGTGCACGCTCCCAGCGACGCCATCAGGAATCCGAACGGAGTCGGGCCGGTGTCGGTCCCGCCGACGCGTTCGGGCTCATCCGCCACCATTGCGTGGCCGGCGGCAAAGATCTCGGTGTGATAGCGCGCCTGGCCGGTCCGCACGAATACTTCGCCGTGATGAGAGACCTCATCTCGTGGCGGTCTCTCGGGCGCGTCCAGGTAGCGCAATGCCCAGGCCGCGATGGCGGCGCCCACGTACTCCGAGTCTTCGGGTCGGGAAAGCAGGTGGTCGGCCCCAGGAAGGGAAACGTAGTTCTTGGGAGCTACAGCGCTTTCGAAAAGCTGAGTTGCGTTCTCGGTGCCGACGATCCGGTCGTCCGGCGACTGGAACACCAGAAGGGCGCTGTCAAGGCTGCCGATAACCCGAGCCATGCTCTGTTGGTTGAGGTCGTCGAGGAACGCCTTCTTGATGGTGAAGGGTCGACCCGCCAACAGGACTTCGGCCTCCCCGCATTTCTCGATCTCCTCGATCGAACGCGTCAGGTGTCTCTCCAGGTGCCGGGGCTCCGCCGGCGAGTTGATTGTAACGACGGCCTTGCAGCTGGGGACACGCCGCGCCGCGTGGAGAACAGCGGCACCGCCGAGGGAATGGCCAATCATGATGGCGGGTGCCTGGTATTCGCGCCCGAGGAATTCTGCGGCGGCGACCAGGTCGTCAACATCGGTGGAGAAAGTCGTGTCTGAAAAATCGCCTTCGCTCTCGCCCAGGCCGGTGAAATCGAAACGCAGAACCCCGATGTGGGCCTGAGCCAGCGCTCTGCTGATGTTCACCACGGCCTTGTAGTTCTTCGAGCAGGTGAAGCAGTGGGCGAAGATCGCGAAAGCGAAAGGCTGTTCGTCCACAGGAAGTTCCAGGCGCGCCGAGAGCTTGGCGCCCGTGGCACCGTCAAACGTCAATCGTTGTGTTTGCATCATCACGTCCGAGTGAGAACGGATAGTTGTTGGGTCGAAACACGGGTTGTGCGGGCCCCGTAGTGCCCGCTAGAGTCTAGCATCATAGCCCCTTCACGCCAATGCGTCGTCCACGATTTCAGCCTCATTAACCGGAGGATACGATGAAGCGGACGTTATTGTTGCTCGCCATTGTTCTCGTGGCCTTTCCTGCCGTAGCGATGGCCCAGACGGCGGCGGAAGAGGAAGCCATTCGACAAACTTCACTGGACTATATAGAAGGGTGGTACACGGGCGACGCCGAACGTATGGAGCGGGCGCTGCATCCGAAGTTAGCCAAGCGAATGGCGATGACCGACCCGGCCACCGGGGTGAGCCAGTTGAACGAAATGGGGGCGGAGCAATTGGTCGCGGCGACCCGATCCGGCTACGGCAAGCAGACCCCCGAATCCGAACGCCGCATGGAGGTCACGATCCTCGATATATACGAGAGCGTGGCCGTGGTGAAGGTCGTAGCCAAAGACTGGATTGACTATCTGCAGATCGTGAAATTCGATGATCGTTGGGTTATCATCAACGTGCTGTGGGAACTCACACCCGAGGCAAAGGCGCAAGCGACCGGTCGATAATCGTCGTATCGCGCCCCCCCTGGACGTATCGACGAGCCGGGAGAGACTCGATGGCACTAACGCCTTCAACCATGCTGGCGCTGGGCACCCCGGCGCCAGCCTTCACTTTGACCGATGCCGCGAACGGACAGTCGGTCTCGTTGGCCGACTTCGCCGGCCATCCAGCTCTACTGGTAATGTTCATCTGTAACCACTGCCCCTACGTGAAGCACGTGCAAAGCGAATTGGGGCGAGTGGCCGCTGACTACTCTCCGCGTGGACTAGCGGTCGTCGCGATTAACTCGAACAGCCTGGAAGATTATCCTGAAGACGGCCCCGAGTATATGAAGGAGCTTGCCCTCTCTGCGGGGTGGAGCTTCCCGTTCCTGTTCGATGAGGAGCAGGAAGTCGCGAAGCAGTACAGGGCCGCCTGTACTCCGGACTTTTTCCTGTTCGATGGGGAGCAGTCGCTTGTCTATCGTGGCCAGCTGGACGACAGCCGTCCTTCCACCGATGTCCCGGTCACGGGCCGGGACCTACGGGCGGCTATCGATGCTGTGCTGGCGGGAGAACCCGTGTCCGAGCAACAGAAGCCCAGTATGGGCTGCAACATCAAGTGGCGGCAAGGAAACGAGCCGGACTACATCCAGTAAAGAGGGAGAGTCATCAAATGCTGCGCCTTTGTTATGCGCTATTCGTGATTGGTCTCGCTTGCTACGTGACCGCCGTGTTCTTCATTGGCGACGACACCGGTGAGACTCTGTCTGATATCGGCAACGCTGTCATGTTGCTCACTGCTGTCATCTTGCTACTGCGCTTGTCCGGGCAAAAGGGGCAAATAACCTGAGGCGGCTGAGGCGCATGCTATCTTGGCGAAGCGTTATGTAGGGGTCGGGCAAGGCGGCGGGAAACGTGCCCGGCTGCTTAGAATCGCAGAGAAACCGACATACCAAACCCGCCGGCAGCCAGAGTTGGCTCGATGCGCAGCTCGTCGAGTGGGACCTCCTCCCAACGGTCGAGTCTTATCGCAAGCCCGACGAGTCGTCCGAGGATACCTCCGGCAGCGCCAGATAGCATCGCGCCCCAGAACACCGTCATACGCTTGTACGCACGGCAATCTTCGTTGCCAGTGCAGTCAACGTCCTCGTTTTCCCGGTATCCCAGTACCGCACCGGTTGCTATGCCCGCTAGGGCGCCGACTTGGCCGAGAGTGCGGCTCATGGACTTCTTACCTCGACTCACCTCGACTCGTTGCATCGACCCCAACGGCAACCTCATCGGCTCGGTGCGACCCTCGACCGACAGGACGTAAGTGTCTTCGCTAGTCTCGGTGAGGATCCCGACGAGTCGATAAGGGGAGATCTCCGGCGCCGAGATGCGGACTTTATCCCCGACTGCGATGTCCGAGGATTCCTGCCCGAGCAGAGCATCAGGGCCCACGAGGAGGGTCACTGCGACCAAGGTGGTGAATCTCAAAGCAGCCATGATATTGCCTTCTGTCTCGGGTCAGTTGCGGGCCGTCAGGTCGTGTGCAGATTGCTCGGTGACGGTCAAGCGAAACTCAAGAGGCAATCGGGGGGCGGACAACGCCGGGCAGCAGCGATTTCGATGAACGGTGAGACGAGGTCTGGAGGGGCGATGTCGGCAGAGCGAATCACGATTCCCGTTGCAGGGACCACTGCCTGGGTTTCGGGTCTTGCCCTCGTGCCAACTCCGGCTCGCCTTCTATATGTGGTAGCCCACGGCGCGGGGGCGGGAATGGAGCACCCGTTTCTTGCGGCGGTGAGCGAGGCGCTCGCACAAGAAGGAATAGCCAGCCTGCGCTATCAGTTCCCCTACATGGAGGACGGGAAGCGTCGG
The DNA here is from genome assembly GCA_039589995.1 of Gemmatimonadota bacterium. Lineage (GTDB taxonomy): Bacteria > Gemmatimonadota > Gemmatimonadetes > Palauibacterales > KS3-K002 > JBDHGH01. Next base: position 9,271 of record JBDHGH010000103.1, read on the forward strand.
CCCGATCCGCCACACCTGCTTCACGCCACCGTTCGGTCGGCGGCCGATGCGGCCTCGGGCTATGGCTTGCCGATGATCGCCGGTGGGAAATCGATGGGGGGACGCATGACCTCCGCTGCTGCGGCGAGCGAGCCGCTGCCCGGTATTAGAGGATTAGCGTTCCTGGGTTTTCCGCTCCACGCTCCGGGCAAACCCGGAGTCGAGCGAGCGAAACACCTTACCGATGTGGACCTACCGATGCTGTTTCTGCAGGGGACCCGCGATACGTTTGCGGGCCTGGACCTGCTCGAGCCGGTGATCGACAGCCTCGCGCCGAGAGCGACGTTGCACATCGTCGAGGGCGGAGATCATTCCTTCAAGGTGCTCAAGAGGTCCGGTCGGACTCCGGAGGAAGTAACCGCCGAGCTCGTAGAGGCGATCGCGACCTGGGGCGACAGGGTTCTTTGATTGTCAGTTCGTCGCTGCGCCAACCGACGCCGGCATCTCGTTCTCTTTCAACACCGCCAACAACTCGGCCCTATCTCTCACGTCGAAGAAGTAAGCGCGGCCGTCGCGTCGCTTCATATACACCGCCGGGGCTAAGAGGCCCAGCGCCAATGGTGAGCACCGCCAGAGTCGCTTCGTCAACCAGACTTCCTTGAATCGGCGGAGCGAGACTTCCACGACTTCGTCCGCCGGTATCGGCAGCGAACGAAATGACAGGTACTTGATGCGGACGTGGTCGTCGAAGACCAGAAGCTTGCGCGGTATCGCTGCCAGAGCCAAAACGAGCAGGAACACGATGGCCGCGAGTGTGATGGCATAGACGGACCACTGCAGAACAAAGCTCTCGATGGGGATCAGCCACCTTACCGCGAGTACTTCGAAGCCGTACGTCAGCAGTCGCGCGGCCACGGCGATCAGGGCGAAGTAGCTCAGGGCCAACACCATTAGATAAGGTCGTGGAATGTGAAAGCGTGCCACGTATCTTATGCGCGTCATGTCCACACGTCGAAGTAGCCAGCGGCTTGCGATGAAGAGCGTAGACCAGACAAGCACGATGACAAAGATTGCGAGCACTCCCTGGGTGAGCGGGTTCTTGTAGATGACCAAATGAACCTGACGCTCGGGCATGAAGTGCTGACCGACAAACCGCTCCACTTCGACTTTGCGGTACCCCTGATAGGCATCAGCAAGATCGGGGAAGTCGCGGTATACGCGCGGGTCGTAAAAGTAACCCGAAACCCAGCGTTCGAGGTCTTCCGAAGCCGTGTTGGTGACGAGGAGTTGCCGCGTCACGGCAGCCCGATCGGCCTCGAACTGCTCGTCCGAGAGGCTTCCGGAGCGCAGTGCCTCGAGTTCGCGCTCCACCACACCCCGAGCATACTCGAACTCGCTGGGCTTGATGCCGCCGCTGATACCCAGGTAGGTGGCCTGGCCACGCTTGGCGATGCCTACGCGAATCCCGTAGGTAGCCTTCCGCTCACCGAAGCGCAGTTCGTCGTTCAAACGCTTCCCCAAAAACTGGCTGAGGAAGATCAGCATCACTTCGTCTTCGGCTGTCGGAGCGTAGAACTTGAATCGATCGTTGAAGAAGACGTTCGATCGATAGTCCCAGAAGAAACTCTCGCGGTAGCGCTCGGGATCAATGAGCGGCTCCGCTGGCGCAGGCTGTTCTCTCGGAGCGAGTCCGGCGAACGTCTCGTCGATCTTCTGGAAGATCGCCTCGCGCTGCAGGTCACCTGCCAAGGTCAGCGTCATCAGTGAGGGTACGTAGTAAGCGTCGTAGAACGCACGCAGGTCCTCGGAATCGATGCTGTTAAGACTTCTGTACGGGTAGTAGTCGCGTCGGCTTCGGGTATCGATGCCGAATTCGTTCTCCCAAAACCCGGGTAGCCGCAGGAAGGGTGGGTTCAGGTAATAGGCCCACACCCAATCGAAAAACTGCCTGGGACGGGCCCCGACCTCCAACGCAACAGGCTCTCGTTGCAGTTCGACGACTTCCGGGGTCATAGCGTGGGGCGCGATGATCCTGAACAGCCAATCGAGGGCGAACGACGCGTGCTCTTTGCCGATGCGAACGAAATAGAACGTTCGATCGACGGTTACCGAAGCGTTGTAGACGCCACCACGTTCTTCGATCTGGCGCCGGATCTCCTCCTCGCTCAGCCCCGGCTGATCGCTGAACAGCATGTGCTCGGTGAAGTGGGCCAACTGCTCCTTCCCAGGCGGATCTTGGTCCGCGCCGAAGGGAAGGGCGACGCTGATGGACACCACGGGATCATCCGGCAGCTGCTTGAACCATACCTTCAGCCCGTTGGCCAGGCGGTGAGTCTCGAAACCTGCGAACGCGTTGGCAGGCTGGGGGGCGCCCTCACCGCCGGGGATTTGGGCAAGGATAACCGAGGCGAGGAAGAACGGGACAAGTGGGATCACGCGTGAGATTCTCCCGATCGCACGAGGGAATATCGAAATAGGGGCGGTCCAATCAGCTGGTTGAATGCGACCATGGCGATGATGATGGCCGCGACCGGTTCACCCCACTCGGGGAACCTCTCGCTGATGATCGTGGCGAGCCCGAGCGTTACGCCGGCTTTGGCTAGAAAGCCCATCCAGGCGTTGCGACGTATGACTGGCGGGTCGCCTGCGAGTCGAGCGCCCAAGCCCGTGCTCACATAGACGAACGCCATTCGCGTCAGGATCAGGACGATACAGGCCTGCCATACCTCGGGAATTACGCCGAGGTCCAGATCGGCGCCGGCCACGGCAAAGAACAGGGCATAGAGAGGGAGTGAATTGGCCTCCAACGCCTCGATGAACTTCGGCCCCTGAACCGAGTAGTTCTGTACGACGAATCCGGCGGCTATGCCCATCAAAATATAGGCCTCGGACTCGAGCCCCAGGGCGTGGGCCAGCTCGATCACGATGAAAGCGATGGCGAGCACGAACAGAATCGGTTGTATGTTGATGCGCTTCAGGTAGAGCCCGATTAGGGTGCCAACGAGCACCCCGATCGTCAGCGCCTGCGCGATGTCGAAACTGATCTCACGCAGCTGCGCGAAATCGAAGCCCACGTCGGGGCGCACCAGAACCGTCGCGGCCGGAAGGATGACGGCGACCAACAGCAGGATCACGACGTCCTTGAGCACGCTGACACCCAGAACGGTGTCGGTGACCTGACCTCGTGCCTTGAGCTCGGTGATGACCGCGATGGTCGTCGCAGGCGACTTGGCGACCGCTACCACTCCAAAGAGCATCGCCACCGCGACCACCACGGATGTCGGTTCGTCTCTGAGAAACGGGAAGAGGTCTCGTGCAAACGCAGCTCGCCGCCGGCCTGAAGAGCGATGACCGCGAGAGCCACGTGGTTAATCAGCTCGAAGTCTTCGACCGCCTCGTGAGGCATCAAGCGGAGCACGTAGGGGCCGAAGAGGATTCCGATCACCAGGTAACCGGTGATGCGGGGCAGGCTGATATCCCTGGCCAGTTCCCCCGCCACGAACGCAGCGAGCAGCAGGAACCCCAACAACAGCGCGTTTCCCGCCACCCCCGGCTCGAGCGCCAGGTTCCGAATCAGCGTGGCAAAAAGCCCGATGACCACCAGCGTCAGCAGGCGGCCGATGGATCGAGCGTAGTATCGACGCAGTTCGAGAGCCATAGTAGACATGAAGCAGTGGTCAGTGAAAACGCGCGGAATCCTAGCCGTCACAGCCGGTGAGGGCAAGCAGCGCCACCCACCAGACTACGAATTTCACGCATCCGATACTGGTGTTCGATCTTCGATTCGCGTCCGTCGATCGTGGGCTTGACCGCTAGCACGCCACCAGGCAACATGACTCTTTCGTCCGTTCGAAACTGCGGAATCTACCAGGACATACTAATGGAGCGATTAGCGAATCTCGGCGCGATGGCGGCAATGCTGACGGCCTTGGTGGTGGCCGGCTGTGGCTCTTCAGACAGCAACGACGGCGAGATGCCGGCATTGTTGAAGCACCGATTCGAGACCGAGATGAAGACGATCCTGCGCGACGTGAAGATCGCAGAGGAGCAGGCCATGGCCCTCGAGGGAGCCTACTTGGAGCTGGCCCCCCTCAAGGCCAGGTACCTGAACCGTGTGATCTCGGACAAGTACACGCTGACGGTCGGCGAGGTGACGGCGGACGGATTCAGGGCGGAGATCGTGCACCCGGCCAGCGGACTGGAGTGCTACCTAGAAGTGGGCGGGTCGGGCGCCGGCATCCCGAAGTGCGATTAGTGCCTTGAAGTCACCGCTCGACAAGGTAGATTCGGTACGACGGTTGCCGGTTCTACGGCCAACCGTACTGTGGTGGGCGTAGCTCAGCCGGTTAGAGCGCCAGGTTGTGGCCCTGGAGGTCGCGGGTTCAAGTCCCGTCGCTCACCCCTTATGGTTCTATGGCTCGACACCAACCGCGGTTGACGAATCGGCCCCGCTGGATAGGTTGGGCGGTTGCAGCGCTAGAGAGTGTGGGGAGGCTTACGGCGCTATCGCCCGAGCCCCTTGACCTTTTGGGTTTTTTTCGTATTTTGGACATCTGCTGTATAACATTTTAGCGGTGCGTCCAGTTCGGCGTGCCGCCGCTTTTTGACAATACAAGCTATTGGGTGTGTGACGTGCGTTCGGCCCCTGGCGGGTCTCGCTTCCCGCCGATTATAGGGGATTTGAAAGCGAACATTTCCGGACGTTCAAAGTAGTCGAGCGTTCCGATGAGCAAGATCGGGTTGGGTTATACCCAATCCACCCTTCAGATACAAAAAAGTGGAGGGTTTGATCCTGGCTCAGGACGAACGCTGGCGGCGTGCCTAACACATGCAAGTCGAGGGCGAACACCTCCTTCGGGAGGTTAGTAGACCGGCGGACGGGTGCGTAACACGTGAGCAACCTGCCTGGAAGAGGGGGATAACCCGGGGAAACCCGGGCTAATACCGCATAATGTGACCAATTCTTATGTGTAGGTCACCAAAGAGGGCGTCTTTCGCGGAGCTCTCGCTCTCAGATGGGCTCGCGGCCTATCAGCTTGTTGGTGAGGTAACGGCTCACCAAGGCGATGACGGGTAGCTGGTCT
>JBDHGH010000104.1:0-14122 GCA_039589995.1 Gemmatimonadota bacterium
ATCTCCTTTCCCGTCTCGGTTTTCAGCAGTTTCTTCATGAACGACTCCAGTTGGCGGACATCGAGGGAGCGGATCAGCTTCTTCTGCTCCAGAACGGCGTTGGGCGTACAACTGAGGCTGCGAACGCCCAGCCCGATCAGCAGCGCCGCTCCCAGAGGATCGGATGCCGCCTCGCCACAGACGCACAGCGGGACTCCCACCTGTTCGGCGGACCTCACGGCTTCGCGGATGTATCTGAGCAGCGCCGGGTGATACAGATCGTAGTAATCGGAGAGTTGAGCGTTACCCCGATCGACCGCCAGCACGTACTGTATGAGGTCGTTCGTACCGATGCTGAAGAAGTCGACGTGGCGCCCCAGCACGTCGGCAATGGCGATCGAGGCCGGGGTCTCCAGCATGGCGCCCAGCAGCACCTCGCCTTGAGTCACACCTTCCTCGCGCAACTCCGCGCGGGCCTTGTCCAATACGGCTCGAATGCCCCGGACTTCCTCGACCGAATTGACCATGGGAACGAGTATGCGAACCAACCCGTGCGCAGCCGCGCGCAGAATCGCGCGGACCTGGCTGTGGAACAGCTCGGGAATCAGTTCGTAGACCCGCATTCCGCGCCAACCCAGGAACGGGTTCTCTTCGATGATGGGGGGGAGGAAAAGCGGAAACTTGTCGCCGCCGAGATCGAAGGTCCGAATAGTCACCGGACGAGGCGCCATGATCTCTACGACTTGCTTGAAGGCCTCGTACTGCTCCTCCTCGTCGGGAGCCGACGTCTTGCCGACGACGAGAAACTCAGTACGGAACAGCCCCACACCATCGACCTCGAGGGATGCCGCTTCCTCCGCATCGGCGGGTAGCTCCAAGTTGGCGTGTAGCCCGATACGCGTTCCATCCTTGGTCGTCGCCTCGATGCCCTTCAGGTACGCCAGCTCTTTCGCGTTCTCCTTAGCCTTGACGTGGCGATCGTGGAATTTGTGCTTCTCGGTCTCGCTGGGATCGATCACGACCTTGCCGCGCCTGCCGTCCAAGATCAGCTCGACGCCGCTCTCGACTCGCTGCGAGAAATCACCGAGCCCTACGACCGCCGGAATCTTCAGGGACCGAGCCAATATCGATGCGTGCGCCGTTCGGGTCCCGGCATCGGTTGCGATGCCCAGCACCCGATCCGGATCGATCTCGACGATCTGGCTGGGCGTCAATTCCCTGGCCACCAGGATGGCGGGCTCTTCGGCCTCGCTCGGGTCTGATTCGATTGCTTCGATCAACCGCGTGAGCACACGGGTCTGCACGTCGTTCAGGTCGGCGACTCTATCCATGACCCGGGCGTGCGTGGCGTCGAGCCATTGCGAGCGAAACTCCAGCACCCGCAAGCTGAAGGCGCGCTCCGCCGTCAGGAAGCTGTCGGAGATGTAGGTGATGGTCCCCTCGATGAGGTCGGGGTCTTCCAACATCATGAGCTGGGGATCGAAGATCTTGGCCTGGACCGCTCCGAGACGTCCGCTAACGCGTGTGCGCAGCTCGGCGGTGTGGGCTATAGCGGATTCGCGAGCCTGGTGGAAGCGAACGACTTCGACTTCTACCTGTTCCGGCGGGACGGTAGCATGAGCGACGTTGAGCACGGGGGGTCGAATCACCCGAGCGGGGCCGAAAACGATTCCCGGGGACGCCGGGATTCCCTGAACGAGCTCGCCCACCGACCCTACTCCTCTCCAAAACCGTCGGCGACGAGGTTGACGAGGGCATCGACTGCCTCTTTCGCGTCGTTTCCGCACGCCTTGATCTCGATGGTCGACCCCCGCTCGGCGGCGAGCATCATCACACCCATAATGCTTTTCCCATTGACCTCGAGACCGTCCTTGCTCACCAGGATCTTAGACTCGAACTTCCCCGCCAGCTTGACAAACTCGGCCGCCGGTCGCGCGTGTAAACCATACACGTTAGCGACGACAACGCTTTGGGCGTATTCGATGTTCTCTACGCTCACCATACCATATTCTCGAGAACGACGAAAACCAGCGACCCTACAAGGAGGCCGAGGGCGGCCAGGCGGCCCATGAGGGCGGGGCGCCAGTAGCCCAAAACCACGAAAGCGAGAGCGACACCGATAACGAGAATCGGATCAGCGCTGGAAGCGCCACCCAGGGCCAAAGCCACGGGCGGCAATAGGGCTCCACCAATGATAGCTAGAGGTATCGTAAGCCGATCGGGCAGCCGCCGCAAAGGCGAGGCCATCAGGGCTCGGCCGACGTCGCGCCCTCTGCGCCACCCCAGGCGGAGCCCCCAGACACGCAACCAGAGCGGGATAGCGTTGTAAAGCACTACAAAAACACCACTTGCGACCCACCACGGGGCCCCGAGTCCGAACAGCAGGAGCCCCAACAGCGAGCAGAGCGGACGCCAGCGGGCCCACACCAGGCGGTCACCCAAGCTGCCGAGGGGGCTGACCAACGCCCGCTTGAAGCGCTCGATCTCCTCCGGATCGGTCCCCTCGTTTTCCATGCGGGCCACCGCTGATATTGCGACGGTGGACAGGTAGGGGTTGGCGTTGAAGAAACCGGAATGTCGGCCGAGAGACTCGTTGAGGGCGTCGCGTTTGCCGCGGTGAAGGCGCGAGAGATACGGGATGAGCGAGAAACCAAGCCCCGCACCCTGCATGGTGCGGTAGTTCCAGGAACCCTGGATCAAGAAGCTCCTAAACACGAGCCTCAGGCCCAGGCGACGACCTAGACGAGCCATAGCGACAACACCGCGCTGGCGAGCAAACCCGCAGTGAACGCGATGACCACAGTCCGACCCTTCGCCATCATGCGCACATCGGAGCCGAGTGCCAGCCCGGCACAGATGACGACCAGCAAACTGGCGGCGACTCCGGCAGCAGCGTCGGATGACTCGAAGCCGGAGTACAACGGAGCCGCCACCAGAAGCGCGGTAAGAGTCAGACCGGCGGCACGCGCGAAATCGACCGTCATGGCGGTGAGGTGCCGGGCCGACAAGGACGAAGCCGCCAGGGGCCGTTGCGACTCATCTACAGCGACCAGGCGAGCGGTCCAATGGCGCATCAGGTGCACGGTCCAGCTGCCGATCCAACCGACGAGGACACCGAAGCCCACCGAGATCACCAGCGATGCGGCACCCCCGGACGAGTGCGCCACCACCGCGGCTGCGGCGATCGAAGCGGGGGCCGTATCCCAGGTCTTATTTGCGCCGATGGGAAGTTGGTTCAGACTGACGAGCTCGAGCAGGACTCCGGCGGACATACCTGCCATTGGATCGCCGAGCAAGTAACCCGCGATCGGAGCCGCAACGAGGGGCCGTGAGACCATGGCCTGTAGGCACGACACCGTATCGAGGCCCAGCACACCGCCCAACAAGGCCAACGAGAGGAGGCTCGTGGTATCCAGCGTCAATCGGACCTCAACTCGAGTAGCTCCGCCAGACTGATCTTACGCGCGGTGGGGACGTCCTGAGCGCTAACGGTAATCTGCGTCTGGTGAAGCCGCTCCAGCTCGCGCCGGTCATCGTCGCTCAGGAACAGATACGGCATGACGCGTTTCCGACCGGGGGCATCGTGGATTCCGCCCAAGTTGATCTCGAGGTCATCGAGGACGCCGCTCTCGGCCAAGCGGCGCATCGTACCAATATCCCGTGTCAGCACAAATCCGGACTCGGCGTTGCCCGCCCATTCGGGAATCAAGCCGATGGCGTCGTCGGTGCCAGCGAAACGGGCATCGACCCCGTGGGGTAGGCCGGCGCGATAGAGGTCCTGCTCCCACTCGCTTTCTGACAACTCATCATCGACGACGGCGAGGAAATCGAGACCCAGCTGGGCGCCCCAGCCGACGACGACCTGGCCGTGAATCAGCCGGTCATCGACTCGGCACAGAAGTATCGCCATCCGTCGGTTGTTCTATCGAGACGCCAACGTGAGTGCGAAGTCGCTCGATGACTTCATCGAGAGGCAGGCTTCGGTGAAACATGAAGTCGAGAAGAAGCGGCAGGTTGACGCCGCAGACGACAGCCATCCGGGACACTCGGTGTTTTAGGCGACGAGCGGCGAACGCGCAGCTCCCGCTAGGGAGGTCAACGAAGACCACGCTGGGCTTGTCCGCGACAAGCTGGCCGAGTCGCTCTTCCAATGCCTCGGGCGTCAGACCGTGGTTGTCGACGGGAATCAACCCCTCGCGCGACCCGGTGATCTCCGCTATCGCGTCGAGCATCCCATCGGCCAGTTTGCCGTGCCCGACCAGGATGCCTTGGATCTCGATCTCACTCATAGTCCTCTTCGAGATACTCTCTGACAGGAGTCATCGCCTCTTTCAAGCGCTTATCGAACACCGCGGCCGAGTCGACCCCAGCGTAGCGGAGCAGGTGGTTCATCGCGACCACCTCTGATATGACACCGATGTTCTTGCCAGGGTTCAATGGTACGGTCACCCTACGGATCGGCACATCTAGGATTTCGGTATAGTCGGTATCGAGACCCGTCCGATCGTAGGATTCCTTCCGGGTCCAATCCACCAGCTGAACCATGACCTCGACACGCTTCTGTTGTCGAATCGCCCGAATACCGAGGAGGGTCCTGACGTCTATTATCCCGATTCCGCGAATCTCCATGTGATGGCCTGCCAAGTCCAGGCCTCGGCCGATGAGGACGTCATGGCCCTGTCGAGCTATTCGCACCACGTCATCCGCCACCAGCCGGTGCCCGCGCTCGACCAGGTCCAAGACGCATTCGCTTTTACCGATACCGCTGCGTCCCACGAAGAGAAGGCCGACGCCATAAACGTCGGCCAACGACCCATGCACGTGTGTGTGGGGGGCGAACCGCTCGTTTAGAAACGGGTTGATTCTTCGGTAGAGCTCTGCGGTTCCAAGATCGCTGATCACCACCGGCGTGCCGACACGTTCGGCGATCTCTAGTACGAGGGGCGGCAACTCCTGGCCCTTCGAGATGACAACAAGCGGGAGGTCGAAAGCGAATAACGTCTCTAAGGCTTTCCGCTGATCGTCGGGTGCCAGAGAGGCGACGTAGGCGACCTCCGTCGCGCCGAGGACCTGGATTCTGGCCGGGGTGAAGCGATCGGTGTACCCGGCCAGGACCAGGCCCGGACTGGAGATCTCGCCCGTGGTAATCTCGCGGTCGAGCGCCGTTTCGTTCTGAGTAGCCAGATGCAAGCGCAGGCTATCGCCTCGGAGCTCGAGGAGCTCCCGAATCGTGAGGCTCACGAACCGTTACCCCTCAATCGCCTCCTCCTGCGGAAGGATATCCTCGTTCAGCGACGGCGCTTGATGATCGCGCCGCTGGTCGTGTTGTCGTTTGAGTTGGCGTGCCAGCTTGTCAGCTACCTTATTGACGGCTGCCTTGAAGTCTTCGGCATCTGCCTGCGCGTGTATATCCGTATCTCCGTCGATCCCCGCGTGCGCCTCCACACGTTTTTCCCGCTTTTCGTTCGTAAGCGTAACCTCGACAGAAACCAACCGAGAATTGAAACGATCGAGGCGAGAGAGGCGTGTCTCGACCAGCTGACGCAGCGCGTCGCTAATCTCGAAATGACGAGCGGTGATGGAAATGTTCATGGATCCTCCGACACAAAGGGTGTTTGAAGTCATACCGACCCTCAGACAGTGCTACCTGCGAGGACCTCCTGTAGGTGGGTTTCCGTTTCGTCCGCGGTGCGATCCCAGCTGAACGCACGAGCGAACTTCGTGGCGCCTGCGCGAAGGCGTTCGCGCAGTTCGCCATCCAGAGTGATACGCCTCATCGCCGACGTCCACGCGTCGACATCGCCGTGACGAATCAGTAGCCCGCTCTCTTCGTGGGCCACCGATTCTCTCAATCCCGGCGAATCGGAGGCCAGGGCCGGCGTCCCCGAAGCGGCTGCCTCGACGTTGGCGATCCCCCAACCCTCCTTGGGGGATGGGTATACCGTCGCCCAAGCCCTGCGCAATAGGTCAATCTTCCCCTCCTCGGAAATAAAACCGAGGAACTCGACTTTCCCGGGCACCCGCGCATCGGCATAGTCCCGGAGGGCAGCTTCGTGGTCTCCTTTCCCTGCAATCAAAAGCCGCGCATCGATCCCATCGCCGACCAGGCGGGCGAGCGCGTCCACCACGGTCTCCAAACCCTTGTAGCGCTTGAGTCGACCCACATAGGCAAAGGTGGGTGTTTCGTAAGGATGAACCGCCGGATCGACGTGAAACTGGGTGTGGTCGATCCCGGGGTGGATGACCCTGACGTCGTTGGATGGTACTCCCCTATCGGCCAGGTCGTCCGCCGTCGACTGTGAGATCGCCTGAAACGACCCCCCTTTGTAGAGGTGAGGGACCGGACGTTCAGCAAGCCAGACGGCGGTGGCGAAGGGAACCGAGGCCTCCTGAAAAGCGGTGGCGCCGAAGAGATGTGGTATCAAGGCCACGACCGGCGCTTGCACCCAGAGCGGACTGTAGAGTGGAATCTTATTGATGTCCTCCACGATGAGGTCGAAGCCCTCATCTGCTAAATAGCGCCGATAGTACGGGACTGCAAGAAGCGTGAAGCTGTGGCGACCTCCGACACGGTGGATCTGGATCCCGTTGATCTCGTCTCGTGCCGAGCAATCCCGCCATCCCGAGCAGAGGAGAGTGACGTCGTGACCGCGCCGGACCAGCCGACCGAAAATCTCGTGCAGGTGAATCTCGGCGCCACCTGCCTGAGGGTTCTCGATGTCTTGCCAGTTGATGACGAGTAGCTTTAGCGGGCCCTTGCTCATCGGGCTCCGGGCAGTTGTTCTGGTTCCAAGTCGCGAAGAAGTGCATCGAGCACGCCGTTCACGAACCGCCGACTCTCGCCGGTGCCGAACCATTCCGCCAGTCTGATCGCCTCGTGGACCGATACGCGCAAGGGAACGTCGCCGATGTAAAGCATCTCGGCGGCGGCGACACGCAGAATGTTGCGATCGACGGCCGTCATCCTGGACAGCCGCCAGTTGTCGGCGAGGGCTTCAACGCGCGAGTCGATATTGGCGCGGTGCTGCTCGAGGGTTTCGAGCAAACGGTTGGTATAGTCCTGTACGTCGCTATCGGGCGACGGATCGCCCGACCCGACCAGTTCGCGATCGACCCTGCGCAGTGGCTCTTCGCCGCCGCGCATCTCCCAAGCGTAGAGGACCTGCAGCGCCCGGGCTCGGGCTTTAGTTCGACTCCCCATCGAGTTGGTCAAGCAGGTCAGCTGTCTCGATAGCGGCCAGTACCGCCTTCCAGCCTTGGTTGCCCGCCTTGCTGCCGGCGCGCTCGAGGGCCTGTTCCATTGTATCGGCGGTCAGCAGGCCAAATGAAACGTACGTTTCCGAATGGGTCGCCACGTGAGCCAAACGAGAGCTGGCGGCCCCGGCAAGGTAATCGAAATGAGGTGTGGCCCCGCGAATCAGTGCACCCAGCGCGACGATCGCTGCGTGTTGGTTCTTCTGCGCCACCCGGGCCACAACGGGAGCCAGCTCCCAAGCACCGGGCACCCAGTAAACGTCGATCTGATCTTCGCTGGCACCGTGCTGGCGCAGACAATCGACGGCTCCCGCCAGAAGCTGGCGGGTGACCAGCTCGTTGGTTCGCCCTACAACCAAAGCGAACTTGCGACCCTCAACTCTGAACTGTCCAAATGCCTCTCGCATGAAATCTATCCCGCCATCTTTTCATCTGTTGGAATCAAGTGACCCATCTTATCACGCTTCGCCTTCAGGTAGCCCTCGTTGTGGCGGTTCGGTTTCACGGTGATCGGTACCTGCTCGCTGACGGACAGGCCGTATCCCTGGAGGCCGATGATCTTCTTGGGATTGTTCGTCATCAGCCGCATCGACTTGATACCGAGATCGAGCAAAACCTGCACGCCGATTCCGTAATCGCGCAGATCGGGTGGGAACCCGAGCAGCTCGTTGGCCTCGACCGTGTCCATGCCTCTCTCTTGCAGCTGGTAAGCGCGGATCTTGTTGTTGAGGCCGATCCCGCGCCCTTCCTGCTTCATGTAGACGACGACGCCCTTCCCTTCGTCCTCGATCTTGCGAAGGCTGGCTTGCAGCTGCTGACCACAGTCGCAGCGCTGTGAATGGAAGACGTCACCGGTGAGGCACTCGGAGTGCATGCGTACCAGCACGTTGTCTTCGCCGGCGATCTCGCCTTTGATCAGCGCCACATGCTCGCGACCGTCCACGTCGTTTTCGTAGGCGATGACGCGGAAGTCTCCGAATTCAGTGGGAAGGCTCGCCTCGGCGACACGGTGGACCAGGCGTTCGGTCTTCAGACGATGGGAGATGATCTGGGCCACAGTCACGAACTTCAGATTGTGCTGGCGAGCGAACACTTCCAGTTCGGGCCGCCGCGCCATCGTGCCGTCGTCGTTCAGGATCTCGCAGATGACGCCCGCCGGTTTCAATCCCGCCATTCGCGCCAGGTCGACCGAGGCTTCGGTCTGGCCCACACGCTGCAGGGTTCCGCCCGGCCGCGCGCGCAGAGGGAAGACGTGGCCCGGCCGCCCGAGGTCTTCGGGCCGAGCATCGGGGTCGATGGCCACCTGGATCGTCTTAGCCCGGTCCGACGCGCTGATGCCTGTGGTCACACCGTGCTTGCGTGTGGCATCGATCGAGACCATGAAAGCGGTGAAGTTCTTGTCGGGCCCATGGTCGCCCATGGGGTCGAGCACCAACTCCTCGACCCTCTCCGGCGTCAGCGACAGACAGATGAGGCCACGCCCGTGCGTGGCCATGAAATTGATGATCTCGGGAGTGACCTTCTCCGCGGCACAGACTAGATCGCCTTCGTTTTCCCGATCCTCGTCATCGGCGACGATGACCATGTCGCCGCGCTGGATCGCGGCCAACGCATCTTCCACTCTATCAAATGCAATGTCACTCATTAGCGATTCATGTGTTGCGGGCAGGCCGTTCGCCAGCCCTCGGTCACGCTCGCTAGCTAATACCCCACTCGGAGAGCTTTTCCAGCAGATCGCCCGGCTTCTTTCCATCGCTGATGTAGCCCAGCGCTCGGGCGACGTACTTGCCGATAATGTCGGCCTCGAGGTTGATCCGCGTTCCGGGGGTCAGCCGCGAGAGGTTCGTATGCTCATAAGTATAAGGGATTAGCGCAACTTCGGCAGTGCCGGGTCCCGGCAGAGCGTTGAGGGTCAGCGAGACCCCGTCGATGGTTATCGAGCCGTGCAGAATGGTGAAGGGTTCGACGGTCTCCGGGAGACTGAAACGCACCAACCACATGTCACCCTGGCGATCGACGGACTTCACGGAGCCCACACCATCCACGTGCCCCTGCACGAAGTGCCCACCGAATCGTTCGCCGGCCGCGATCGACCGCTCCAGATTGACCCTCCGGCCGCGCCGGTACTCTCCAAACGTCGTACGCGACAGCGTCGTGGCGATGGTCTGGACCTTGAACCCTCCGCGCTGCAACGACACCACCGTCTGGCAAACGCCGTCGACGTTGATGCTGTCGCTGACCTTCAGGTCGGCCAGTACTGAGTCGGCACCGACAACCAACTCGCGACCGTTACCTGTGTCGACGGCCGACTGGATGGTGCCAACTTCCTCGACAATACCGCTAAACACTTCTAGCCCGTCCTCACGTCCGAGAGGTTTCCGGGCTCAGCGCCAGCAACGTTATCGCTCCCAGCTCTCTTCGCTCGATCAACCGCCAATCCTGTACCGCCAGGTCCTCTTCCATCTGGAAGGCCCGTGTTCCGGCCTCGCCAAACAGCTTCGGTGCGATGAGCAGGTACAGCCGATCGACCGATCGAGCCGCCAACAGGGCGGAGCCCAGGATTCCACCTCCTTCGCACAACAACGACTGAATCCCTTGCTCCTGAAGCAGTGCAAAAACCGATCCAAGCTCGAGACCCCCTGTCGCGCTTGCCCTTTGGGCCCGCTGCACCACCGCGCCTTTTTCCTCCAGCCTGGAAGCAAGCTGCGCAGACGCGTCTTCGGCGGCAAAGACCCAAACGGGGACATCGGCGGCCGTCCCAACCAGAACCGAATCCGGCGGTGTGCGGAGGTCCGCATCCAGGACGATCCGGACCGGGGGTACTCTCGGAGCGGCACATTTTCGAACGGTCAGTCGAGGGTCGTCCGCCAAGACGGTTCCGATGCCCACCATCACGGCATCGTGACCCGCGCGTAAACGGTGAGCTTCGACAATCGCCTGGCCGTCTGTCACCTCGCTGGGCTTTCCGGCGATCTGCGACAGTCGGGCATCAAGGGACATGGCGTACTTCAACGAGACGAACGGACGTCCGGGATCGCTGGCACCCCGATGGATGGCGATCAGGTCGTTCGCTTCGGTCTCGCACACGCCAAGCTCGACCTCGACGCCGTGGTCGCTCAGCCATGCGCCACCGCCCCCAGCTACGGGGTGCGGTTCGCTCGCTCCACACACCACGCGTGCTATGCCGGCCTCGACAATCGCCCGCGTGCACGGCCCGGTCTTCCCCTCGTGATTGCAGGGTTCGAGCGTAACGTAAAGCGTCGCTCCCTTCGCCCTTTCTCCGGCCGCCTCCAGGGCCACCACCTCGGCATGAGGTCCGCCCCATACGGGATGGTAGCCCTCGCCGACCACCACGCCGTTGCGGACCGCAACAGCACCGACCATCGGGTTGGGCGCGACCTGCCCCCACCCCTGGAGGGCGATATCGAGGGCGCGGTTCATGAAAATGCGATCTTGGTCGTGTGTCAAAGCGAGAGCCTTATCCCTAGCCCTAGCAACCATTTACCTGACTGCAGCTCAGTGCCACTCGAGGTCGTGAGCGTCTGGGTCTCCTGCCAACCGAACTCGGCCACGATGTTGAAGAAGAGAACGATATAGGATACGTCTGCGAAGGCCGACCAGCGACCCGACGAATGACTGATGGGTGCACTCTCGGGCACCACGGGAATGAGATCGCCCTGAGCATCGGCCACGCCGAACGCCACATCGCTGGAGTAGTGGTCGTAGCCGAGAGTGAAGCCGAGACCGATGGCGACGAAGCTCTTACTGATCCCGGCGCGGAAGCTCGTCACACCGAGGTCCATGCTGAACTGAGAATCGTCTCCGTTTGCTACGCTTCCGTAGTGGAGGCGGCCGGCCGACTTGTACATGCCCGAGACCGAGATGCCGGGCGCTGTGAACGATTCCCTTAGCACTCCGATCCGCGCACCGAGTCCCCAACCGGTGACGTCGTTTTGGAACCCGGCACCCGCCGGGAGTATCACGGGCCCGAGCGAGCCGAGTAGTTCGACGGACGCGAAGCCACCGAGAGTGGTGTTGAGCATGAAGCCGTCGAAGATGCCCACCGACAGATCCAACTGGGGCATCGTCACCGAGAAATCGACTTTCCCGACTGGCTCGCCGGGAGAGTCGGGGTAGTTGAGGACATCGGGAATCTCGGCCCAAACGAAGCTAAGCCGGCCGCCAATGAACATGCGGGGCAACCAGCGGAACTTCGTCCCGATGGGACTCGCGGTGCCCAAGACCGGGCTTCCGCCGGCCACAACAAGACCGACTTCGGGCTGCGTCAATTCGACGGCGGTGGCAACGTCGTGACAGAGGGCCAACCCTTCGGGCGGTATTCCAGCCTGCTCGCAGTGCGTGGTGACGTCGAAGCTCGAAACGGTCTGGGCGCTGAGCGTGCTCGCCAATCCAAGCGCAAGCGAGGCGAACAAGAAGACTGCGGCGCGGCAAGTCATCCGGAGTTCCTGAATCTTGCCCTCACATCTGCTCCGGCGCATCGATACCGAGCAGCGCCAGCCCGTTGCGCAGAACGACTTCCGCTGCGCGAATCAGCACCAAACGGGCTTTCGTCACCTGCTCTTCCACTCCCAGCACGCGGAGCTCGGGATCTCGGGTGCCCGCGTGATACCAGCTGTTCAGATGGTTCGCAAGCTCTTCCAGGTAGGCGGTCATGCGGTGGGGCTCACGATTTCTGGCCGCACCGTCCACGACCTCCGGGAAATCGAGGAGCGACTTGATCATCTCGAATGCAGCCGGCTGTGTCAGCGGCGAAAGGTCGACATCCAGATCGATCTGGGTGGGGTCGATCTCGCCACGACGGAAGACGCTGCAAATCCGCGCATGGGCGTACTGGACCTTGTAAACCGGGTTCTTGTCCGATCGTTCCTTGGCCAGATCGAGGTCGAAGACCATCTGCTGCTGAGGCCCGCGCTCGAGGAAGAAGTAGCGAGCGACGTCCGCACCGACTTCCTCGGTCAGGTCGCGCAGAGTGACGTAGTCGCCGGACCTCTTGCTGAACTTCAGCTCTTCGCCACCCCGCTCCACACGGACAAGCTGGACTATCACCGCCTCGAAGAAGTCGCGACTCAACCCCAGCGACTGCATCGCTGCCGTCATCCGAGGAACATAGCCGTGGTGATCGGCCCCCCAGACGTCGATGGCCTTTCCGAAGCCTCGCAGCGCCTTTTCTCGGTGGTAGGCAATATCGGGCAAGAAATACGTGTAGGTGCCGTCGCTCTTCACCAACACGCGGTCTTTGTCGTCGCCGTAGTCCGTCGTGCGCAGCCAAGCTGCGCCCTCTCGGGGATAGATCAGGCCTCGAGCGGAACTCATCGAACTGGACACGCAGCAGGTGCATCGTGTTTCTTTGCTCGCTCTCGACGCGTTGCACTGCGTGTTCGCGTACGAGCAAGCGTTCTTCGGCACCCCACTCTCCGTCCAGACTATCGCCGAATTTGGTGCTGACTTCTTCGGCAAGATCGATGACGTAGTCTCCGTGATAACCGCCTTCGGGTATGGGCATCTCCTGGCCGTGCAGGCTTCGGAATCGCGCCTCGATCGAATCCACCAGCTTATCGATTTGGACGCCCGCGTCGTTCACGTAGAACTCGCGATGCACCTCGTGCCCTGTGAACTCGAGGAGGCGAGCGACGGTATCGCCGACCGATGCGCCGCGACCGTGCCCAACGTGCAGCGGGCCCGTAGGATTCGCGGAAACGAACTCGACGTTGACCTTGAGGCCCTCGCCCCAAGCGCTACGACCGTAGACCTCACCCTTCTGAACAACTTCACGAAGCTGCTCACGGAGGTAATCGCGGTTCAGGGTGAAGTTGATGAAACCGGGCCCCGCGATGTCCGCCTGGTCGATGCGCAGAGCCGCCAGGTCGAGCTCGTTGATGACCGCCTGCGCCAGATCTCGAGGTTTCTGTCGAAGGCGACCGGCCAGAATCATGGCCACGTTGGTGGCCAAGTCACCGTGGGTCGCTTCTCTCGGTCGTTCGAGCTGGACGTCGAAGTCGTTCGTCGCACCCAGGTTGTGTGCCGCCTGTCTTAGCGCATCGGTCAGTTGAGGGAAGCGCACCTATTTGTTTCCCTTCTTCTCCGGCTTCTTCTCCGACTTCTTCTCTGGTTTCTTCTCTGGTTTCTTCTCATCGGAGGATTTGGTGGCGTCGGGCTTCGTTTCCTTCTTCGCTTCCTTCTTATACGAATCGCTGCGGTAGTCGGTGGTATAGAAACCCGACCCCTTGAACAGCAGAACGGCGCCGCCCGAGATCAACCTCTCGGCCAGACCGTCGCACCGCGGGCAGTCCACGCTCGATTCGTCGGTCATCTTTGTCGAGAATTTCTCGAACAGATGCCCGCAGTTTCCACACTTGTATTCGTAGGTTGGCATGCCCTCTGGCTCGTGCTGTTACATGAGGTGCGGCGGCCGAAACTTATCCGGAGGCGGTGATGCCTTCAACTCGCCGCCCGGTATTCACCCCAGGCCTCGCGGAAGGCGTCGCTGATCTCACCGAGCGTTGCCCTCGCCTTCACCGCCTCGACTATGTGCGGCAGCAGATTCTCGTCGCCGCGGGCCAGCTCGGATAGCTGCTCCAGGGACCGCCCGACAGCGGCTTCATCGCGCCGTTTGCGGATGTCGGCGAGGCGCTCGCGTTGTCGGGCCTCCAACTCGGGGAAAGCGGGTTGCTCGATCCGAGGCTCCGCCTCCTTTTCCCGGAACGCGTTGACTCCTACCACGACTCGCTGGCCCGCCTCGATCTCGAGCTGATAGGCGTAGGCGGCCCTGCGGATCTCCTCCTCCATGAATTCGATCGACCGGGCCGCACCCTCCAGGCCAGCGATCTCGTCGAGATAGGCCCGAGCCCGCTGTTCGAGCTGCGCGGTG
>JBDHGH010000105.1:0-15313 GCA_039589995.1 Gemmatimonadota bacterium
ACCCAAGGAGGCCCTCGTGCGGAATCCGATTTTCCCAACACTATCGATCTGTCTACTGCTAAGTTTCGGCTTGGCCCCCGATGTCATAGCACAGGAAAAGGAGTCCGGCGGAATTTTGGAGGGTTGCTCCGGCCCGGAACACCGCCAATTCGATTTCTGGCTGGGCAACTGGGAAGTGAGCGACACCGCCGGCACCCACCTCGGCCAAAACGCGATTGCCCGGGTGGCCAGCGGGTGTGGACTTCTGGAAAGCTGGAAGAGCGGCAGCAGTGGTTACGAAGGGAACAGCCTGAACTGGTACGATGTCCAAACCGGTCAGTGGAAGCAGGTTTGGGTCGGTCTTGGCCTCTATCTCGATTTGAGCGGTGGCATAGAGGAAGGTCGAATGGTGCTGTCCGGCGAGAGGGCGACAGCCGATGGTCCGGTGATAGACCGGATCACTTGGACCCCGATGGATGATGGTCGCGTTCGCCAGGTGTGGGACATGTCAAAAGACAGTGGCTCGACCTGGGAGATGGCCTTCGACGGGATCTACGCCCGCGTCAAATAGCGATCGGCCAGGAACACAGCCTATTGTCGTTCTGTCTTTCGTCATCTTAGTATACCGATCCGGTCCTTCGGGGTCGCAACGCTAGGAGACGGAGAGATGACAGAACTGCAGGGAAGCGTCGCTCGAGAGAGCCTAGGAATGCCGCGGCTTGGTATGCCCGCGCCCCAGTTCGAAGCAGCAACCACTCACGGGACCATCCGGCTGGAGGACTTCAAGGGAAGCTGGTTGGTCCTGTTCTCACACCCCGCCGACTTCACACCGGTCTGCACCACCGAGTTCATCGCTTTTGCCGGAATCCAGGACGAGCTGCGGGAGATGAACTGCGAGTTGATGGGCCTGAGCATCGACAGCACCTACTCGCACATCGCTTGGGTCCGCAACATCCAGGAGAAGATGGGGGTTGCAATCGACTTCCCAGTGATCGCCGACTTGAACAAAGAAGTCGCGTCGCTGTACGGCATGATCATGCCGGGCGAGAGCAAGACCGAGACTTCGAGATGCGTGTTCGTGATCGATCCGACCCAGACTCTTCGCGCAATGATCTACTACCCGCTGACCACGGGTCGGAATATGGACGAGATCCTCAGGCTGATGCAGGCGCTGCAAACGACAGACGAACACGCCGTGGCCACGCCCGCCAACTGGCGACCCGGCGACAAGGTGATTCTACCGCCGCCGGCGACCCAGGATGCGGCGGAGGAGCGTGTCAACACGCCCGGGCTGGAATGCAGTGACTGGTACTTCTGTAAAAAGGACTTGTAGGACGGGAGAATCGCGATGCCATGTATCGAGGGCGACGCGCTCACGCCCACAGGTAGACAACTGCTGGAAGCCCTCGCCGAGCCGAGGATGGACGAAGAAATAAAGGACATCATCGGTCAGCGACTGTTCCGCGTGCGAATCAGCCTCCGCGAACTGATGTTCGCTGGGTTGGTTAGCGTCGAGCGGGGCCGCTATTCCTTAACCGATGTCGGGCGAGCCAAGCTAGAGGAAGGCAAGGCATGACGGAGAAGGCGAACGACTCGTCCAGTAGGGTGACGGTGAGCTGTCCTTTCTGCCTGACGCTCAACCGCGTGGACGTCGGTCGAGTTGCGCAGAATCCGAAATGCGGCGACTGTGGCCGGCCTATCTTACTGGATCGACCGGTCAGGGTGACGGACACCGATTTCCACCAGGTCATCTCCAACTCGGATGTGCCGGTGATGGTGGATTTCTACGCCGACTGGTGCGCGCCCTGTAAGATCATGGCGCCGGTTCTGGACGACTTCGCTCACAAGCATACCGGCCAGGTTCTGGTGGCGAAGCTCGATACCGACGCAAACCCCCGAACCTCTCAGCATTACCAGATCCGCGGGATCCCCACGCTGATCATGTTCAAGGGCGGCTTGGAGGCCGGCCGGCGGACGGGAGCCGTACCTCGCGAGGAGCTGGAAACCCTTCTAGCGACTGCATAAAGCGCGAACAGCCTGTCATGCCGCGACCTGCCCAGCGGGACCCGCTGTGGGTCCCGGCCCGGCCTTTTGTTATACCGGGTAACGCTTTCTTGTTCAAAGTCCTATCAATAGCTAGAATTGTTAGTTTTAGCGGATCTTGTGCGATGCCGCGGAGGGTATTTGGCTGCCTGGACGCCCCAACAAATCCTGAGCACCGCCTGCCGGGCCCGTCTATTTGGGTCTTGGCCGCTTCCTTGGGTTCGTTTCGCACAACCCCTTTTAAGCTTCACTTCAATGACGCGCTGAGGAGCGACCGAATGGCCTGGACGCCTCAAGAGATGCTAACGACGTTCCGCAAGGCTCGTTTGCTACGAGTATTGCTCGTCTACCTGGGCGCCTCGTTCGCGGTGATCGAGGCCGTCGATATCCTCATCGACAGCGTTGGCTTGCCCGATTGGGTGCTGCCCGGTGCCGTCGTTCTTTTGCTCCTCGGTCTCCCGATCATCGTAGCGACGGCGCTGGTGCAGGCCGCACCGGACACTGCCATCGCCAAGCCGTCAACTGCGGACGGTGCGGCGGAAGTCGAGGCGGAACCGATGCCAGCGACCACGGCTGCCGACGTGGCGGCCACGGCGAAGCACTGGCTCACATGGCGCAAGGCGATCATGGGCGGCCTGCTCGCCTTCGCGCTGCTAGGGATTGCGGTGACCGGATACACAGTCATGCGGGTGCTCGGTATCGGGCCCGTGGGCTCGCTTGTCGCCAAGGGCGTTCTGGACGAGGGCGAACGCATCATCCTGGCCGACTTCGAGAACCTCACCGCCGACACAACGCTCGCCATCGTGGTCACCGAGGCGCTGCGCATCGACCTAGACCAGTCGCCGCTGATCCGGATCGCGGATCACCAGTATGTCGCGGGCGTGTTGCAGCGAATGGGCAGCGCGGCGGATGCGTCCGTTGACGCGGAGTTGGCTCGTGAAATGGCGATCCGAGAAGGCCTGAAAGCGATCATCACCGGCGAGGTCGGCGCGGTTGGGGGCGGCTATATGCTATCAGCCGAGATCGGCGAATCGCTCAAGTCGATCAGCGCCAACGAACCGCTGGCGAAGGTGACGACGTCTTCTCTCGATGGGCTGCGCAAATACACTCTAGCGCGACGTTCCTACTATGTAGTAGGAGATGAGGCCAAGGCGTTGTCGCTCCTGGAGGAAGCCATCGCTCTCGATTCGAGCTTCGCCGCCGCGTGGGCGGTCACGGGCGTGATTCTCACGAACCGATTCGGCGAGCGCGCTCGCGCCGTGGAAGCCCTCACAAAGGCATACGAGCTCCGCGATCGGATGGGCGATCGAGAGCGATACATGGACAGCGGGCTGTATTGGGACTATGTGATGGGTGAGCCCGACAAGGCGATCACCGCGTATCGCTCGTTGCTCGACATCTATCCGGACGACAGCCCGGCGCTGAACAACCTGGCCAACATGTACTACGACCTGCGCGAGTGGGAGCGTGCCGAGGAGATGTATCGGCGCTCCATCGAGGTCGACGACTCGGCCAACATCATCCCGTTTGTGAACATCATCCAGGTGCAGTTCTTCCAGGGGAAGTACGACGAGGCCCGAGCGAGTCACGAGACGATGAAACGCTGGTTCCCCGGACACCCTTGGAACGGATCCTATGGGTCGGCGCTGGCGAGCGCGAGGGGTGACTACGTGGAGGCCGAGGCTCAGGTGCTCGCCCTTCGGGAAGCCCAGAAAGAAAGCCCGCGTTGGCGCGCATCGACAAGCTGGGGGCTTTCGAATCTGGCCTACGTGCAGGGGAAACTGGCGGACGGAGAGCGACACCGCCGCGATGCGATGGAGGCGAACGAAGACAGAGGCTTCGCCCAGGGTTACGTCACCACGGCGGTCAACATCGCGTTGATGGACGTTGCTTTTCGTGGTGATATCCCGCGGGGCATGCAAACCGTTGATGCTGCTTTGTCCAAGTACCCGTTGGACTCGATGGCTCCGCTCGATCGTCCCTATCTAGGTCTTGCCAATCTCTACTCTTACGGGGCGATGCCAGAACGCGCTGTGGCGATGATGCAGGAGTACGAGGAGATCGACCCCGATCTTAGACGTGAGAACGAGCCGTCACACCATATGGCCAAGGGCATCTTGGCCGAAGCTGAAGGGCGTTTCGATGACGCAATCGACGAGTTGCGGGCTTGGGATGCCGGAACCGATTGCCAGGTTTGCGCCCTGGCCGAACTGGGCCGCGCCTACCTGGCTGCGGGCGAGGTCGATTCCGCGCTCGCCGTTTCAGAGCGCTATGTTGAGACACCTCACCTTTGGCGCGCTTACTGGGATGGCATCTATCTCGCGTCCACATACGAGCGACTGGGTGCACTCTACGAGCAACGGGGTGACGCACAGAAGGCGATCTACTACTACGGCAAGCTCATTGACCTCTGGGAAGATGCCGACCCCGAGCTTCTACCTCGGGTCGAGGCAGCGCGTCGGGCGATCGCCGCCCTCTCATCGGATCGGTAACGGAGAAACTTCATGGTGATGACGCCCCAGGGCATGATGGCCGCGATCCGAAGCGCGCGATTGCTCCGTATAGTGCTGGTCTACTTCGGCGCATCGTTCGCCGCGCTGGAAGCGGTCGACCTGCTCTCCGACCGCATCGGTTTACCGGACTGGTTGTTCCCGAGCGCAGTGGCCCTGCTCATCATCGGTTTTCCCATCATCCTCGCGACAGCGTTAGTCCAAGCCACGCCGGCAGCGCCGGTCGAACCGCGACGGGCCGACCCCGCTGGAGGACCGGAGCCGCAGGCCGCAGCCGCAGCCGAGGTCACGGATTCGGCCTGGCGCTGGTTCACTTGGCGCAAGGCGATCATGGGCGGTGTCGTGGCGTTCGCGCTTCTCGGCGTGACCGTCACCGGCTACATGGTGATGCGTGTCACGGGGATCGGCCCGGTGGGGTCGCTGGTGGCCAAGGGCGCCATCGAAGCCGGTGACCGAATCATCCTCGCGGATTTCCAGAGCGAGACAGGCGACACTTTGCTGGCCGCCGCCGCCACGGAGGCGTTCCGGATCGACCTGTCGCAATCGCCCGTGGTGAGAATTGCCGAACCTCAGTACGTCGGGCGCGTGTTGCAGCGAATGGGCCGCGATCCCTCGGGCGGCCTCGATCCCGATCTGGCTCGCGAGGCCGCCGTTCGTGAAGGTCTCAAGGCGACGATCGAAGGCGAAATCAACTCGGCGGGTCGAGGATTCGTGCTGTCGACGCGCGTGGTTGCGGCCGACGGAACGACGCTGGCGGCCTTTCGCGAGTCGGCCGGTGATTCGACGGAAGTCATCGATGCCATCGATGACCTCTCCAAAGATGTACGCGAGCGCATCGGCGAGTCGCTGAAGACGATTCGCGCCAGCGAACCGTTGGCGCAGGTGACTACAGGCTCGCTGGAAGCACTACGCAAGTACTCTCAAGGCTTACGAGCTATCGATGCCGGCGATCAAGAACGTGGCGTCACGCTGTTCGAGGAAGCTATCGAGCTCGACACGACGTTCGCCATGGCCTACCGGAAGCTCGGCTTGCGGGCGCTGAACGCGTCCCGGCGCGTGGAAGCGCTCACGAAGGCGTACGAGTACAGAGATCGCCTGACGGAACGCGAGCGCTACCTGGCCATGGGCACGTACTACGGTAACGTGACCGACGACCGTCCTGCGGCCATCAATGCCTACCGCTCGCTCTTGGAGATCTATCCCCACGAGTCAACCGCACTGAACAACCTTGCGGTCGAGTACACGAGCATGCGGGATTTTGCCGGCGCCGAGGAGCTGTACCGTCGCGCCAACGAGATCGACCCCTCTGTGCCAACGTTCTGGCGGAACATCATCAACGTCCAGGTCGCGCAAGGTGAACTCGACGAGGCCGACTCCACACTCGCGCGCTTCAGCGAAGCGCTTCCCGGTCACCCGGATATTCTGGATCATTCGGCTCTGTTGGCCTCCACCCGCGGCGAATACGAAGCCGCCGAGGCATACGTACTGGAGTTGAGGGAAGCTCAAAGGGGAAGCATGCTGTGGCAGCTCAACACGGCTTGGCCATTGGCAACGCTCTCGATTGTACGAGGAAAGGTAGCCGACGGAGAGCGCCGAGTGACTGAAGTCATTTCCGTGGCTGAGCAGGTCGGGATTGAAGGTATTGCACTGGGCGTCACGATTGGCCGCGGTTTTCTAGGGCTGTGGTTCAGGGGAGACACGGTGGGGACTGTACGCGCTGTCGACGAGGCGTTGGAGGCGTATCCACTGAACTCGCTGGCCACCGCCGATCGGCCGTATCTCGACCTCGCCGCATTCTACGCTAGCGCCGGCCAACCCGAACGGGCTCGGGAGTTCATCGCCGAGTACGAGAGGGAGGTCGATCCTGAGGTCCGTCGCGGAAACCGGGCCGGGTTGTATTCCGCGCTTGGCGACATCGCCTTGGCCGAGAAGCGCTACGACGCTGCCATCGCCGAGTACCGGCGCTGGGACAAGGAGATCGCTTGCGCGATATGTGCCTCCCAGTCCATCGCACTCGCCTTCGATCAGGCCGGGCAGTCCGATTCCGCCCTCGTCCGCTACGAGCACTACCTGACGACCCCTTGGCTGAGCAGGGTATACAACGACTTCTTTTTCCGGGCTTTTGCGTTCGAACGACTCGGCGCTCTCTACGAAGAGCGTGGTGACACTCAGAACGCGCTCTACAACTACGGCAAGTTCGTCGAGCTGTGGGACGAGGCCGATCCGGATCTGCAACCGCGTGTAGAAGCAGCGCGCCGGGCCATAGGTGCCCTTTCAACGGACAGATGATGGGAGTAATGGGATGAGCGGTTGGACGCCGCAGAGCCTGGGAGAAACGATCCGCAACGCGCGACTGATCCGAATCGGGCTGGTGTACCTGGGCGCATCGTTCGCGGCTTTGGAGGCCACCGACCTGGTCAGCGATCGCATCGGCTTGCCCGATTGGGTGTTCGCGGGCGCGGTCGTACTTCTGATCATCGGCTTGCCCATCATCGTGGCTACCGCGCTGGCGCAGAGCGCGCCGAAATCGGCTGCCACTGGGCCGGACAGAGCTGGAGAGGGACCACCACCAGCAGCAGCGAAATCGACCTCGCCGCCGTCCGAAACCGTTGAGGCCGCCAAGCGCTGGCTGACCTGGCGCAGGGCGGTCCTGGGTGGCGTTCTCGCGTTTGCCCTTTTGGGCGTAGCGACGACGGGCTTCATGGTCATGCGCGTCATGGGCATCGGGCCTGTGGGCTCCCTGGTCGCTGCCGGCGTAATGGAAGAACGCGGGCGCATCATCCTGTCCGATTTTGAGAACAAAACCAGCGATTCGATGATGGCCGCGGTGGTGACCGAG
Source organism: Gemmatimonadota bacterium (assembly GCA_039589995.1). GTDB lineage: Bacteria > Gemmatimonadota > Gemmatimonadetes > Palauibacterales > KS3-K002 > JBDHGH01. The sequence continues at coordinate 7,372 of JBDHGH010000105.1, forward strand.
GCGTTTCGAATCGACCTGGCCCAATCGTCTATCGTCACGGTGGCGGAGCCCGAGTGGGTGGAGGGTGTCCTGCAACGAATGGAACGAGACCCCGATACCGATCTCGACCGGGATCTGGCCCGCGAGGTGGCCATACGCGAGGGATTGCCGGTAGTCATCGCCGGCGAAGTCGGCGCGCTGGGCAGCAGCTACGTGGTCTCGGCTGAAATCGTTTCTGCCGAATCGGGTGAGGTGATCGCCGGGTTCCGCGAGACGGCGAAAGGCGATGACGACGTCGTGGAAGCCGTCGACAAGCTTTCCAAGAGCGTCCGCGAGCGCATCGGCGAGTCGTTCAGGACGATTCGAAGCAGCCCGCCCCTCGTCGATGTGACGACCAGCTCACTCGAAGCGCTGCGGAAGTTCACGCAAGCCGAGCGCGTCATCTACACCGAGGGCGATGACGCGAGGGGTATTCAGCTGCTGGAGGAAGCGATAGCTCTGGATTCCACGTTTGCAGCGGCATGGGGTGAACTGGGGACGACCCTGAATAATCGCGGCGAGCAGCGCGCACGGGCGATTCAGGCGACGACCAAGGCATACGAATACAGAGACCGACTGCCCGACAAGGAACGCTACAATACCATCGGAGTCTATCACCTTTCGGTCACCCGCGATCGTGAAGCGGCCATCGCCGCCTACCGCTCGATGCTCGAGTTGTATCCGGATGACGATGATGCTCTGCACCAACTGGCTCTGCTGTACGCGATGCTACGCAGATTCTCGGAGGCGGAGGAACTCTACCGTCGTTCCATCGAGGTCGACTCGAGTTTTGCGGTGACCTTCAACAACTTGATCGGCGTACTGATAGCGCAGGGCAAGGTCGAGGCGGCGGACAGCACACTCGCTCGCATGCGACGGGCGACTCCCGGACATCCCGCGATCGAAATAGACGAGTACGCTTTGGCGAGTGCGCGGGGCGACTACGAGGGCGCCGAAGCGGCCGCCCGCAAGTTGCGAGCGGACCGAAACGAGAGCCTGCTCTGGCGAGCGCGTACGAGCAGCTACCTGGCTTCGCTCGCTCGTGTTCAAGGCAAGATCGCCGAGGCCGAGGGCCATCTCAGCGATGCCATGGCGATCCAGGAACAGCGCGGCATGGCCGCCGAGTATCTGGAGAGCGCCAGAAATCTTGCCTGGGTCGACATTTGGTTCAGAGGCGAGCCGGATCGTGGCCTGGATAAGGTCGCGGCGGCTCTCGAGAAGTATCGCCTCGAGTCATTGGAGCCGAGGGATCGTTCATACCTGGGTCTCGCCTGGCAATACGCGTGGGCAGGGAAACCCGATCAAGCACGGGCCTACCTGGCGGAACGCGAGTCGGCTTTGGACGAGGAGGCGCTCAAAGCGCCAAACTCGTTCATGTACGCTGTCGATGGCGCCATCGCATTCGCCGAGGGGCGCCCAGAAGAGGCGATCGCAGGATTCCAAGCCTGGGATCGCGAGATGGAGTGCACGATGTGCGCTTTGCCCATGCTGGGCATGGCCTACGACGCGGCCGGCCAGCAGGATTCCGTCCTCGCCGTGTACGAGCGTTTCGTGAGCTCGCCCTGGATGTGGCGACTCGGTACCGACTCGTATCAACTCGCGATGGTCTACGGGCGGCTTGGCTCGCTGTACGAGGAGCGGGGCGACACCGAGAAGGCCGTTTACTACTACGGCAAGCTGGTAGACCTGTGGGAGAACGCGGATGCGGAACTGCAGCCGCGGGTCGAGTCGGCGCGCCGAGCGATAGTGACGCTATCGGGCGACAGGTAAGGACTGTCGCCCGTCAGCTCTGCAGTTCGAGCAATTCCTCTCGGTGCTTCAGTTCGTGGTCGAGCAGGAAGCGCTTTCGCCACAGCCCACCGCCATATCCCGATAGCTTTCCGTCGTTGCCCACGACTCGATGGCAGGGAATGACGATGGCGATGCGGTTGTCGCCGTTCGCGCTGCCCACGGCGCGTGTCGCGTTGGGTTTCCTGACAGCTGTCGCCTCGTCTGAATAGGACCGCGTCGCACCGTAGGGGATCGTCCGCATGTAGTCCCAGCAGGCTACTTGGAAGTCCGTACCCGGATAGACGAGGGGCACAGTGAACTCCTGGAGCTCTCCCTTGAAATACCGCTCCAACTCGCTGGCCAAATGCTCAAGGTACTCGCTGTCGCCGGGAATGATCTCGCCGCCGAAGTACTTCTTCAGCCGCTTGACCTGCGTCTCCAGCATTCGCCGGTCGGCGAACTCCAGCATGCAGATCCCTTCATCCGTCGACGCAGCCACCATAGGACCCAGCGGAGTCAGGAGCCGTGTAATCTGAATACTGGCACTCGAGCGACTTCGTCCCGGCGTCTCGTCGAACACCTTGGCGAAAGCATCACGAAAGCCGCTCAGCGACTCGAACCCGTGCTCGTACGCAGCCTGGGTCAGGTCGTGCCCGTGCCTCAGGCGGCCCAAGGCGAGGCCTAACCGACGCGAGCGCTGGTAGGCGTGGAAGGTCATACCATGGTTAGACTGAAACCAACGGCGCACCCGACCCGGATCGAGCTTCATCCCCCGCAGATCGGCATCCTTCCAACGCTTGGCCGGATCACGCTCCACTTCTTCCAGGAGCGGCTGCAGCCAATCCGGCGTCGCACCGTTGGGCTGTAGCGGCCGGCAGCGCTTGCACGGCCGATACCCGGCCAGCAGCGCGTCACGCGTCGAGCCGTAGTACTCGACGTTTTCGGCCAGTGGATTGCGAGCCGAACAGGTCGGCCGGCAGAAGATGCCGGTGGTCCGGATTCCCGCAAAGAAGACTCCCTCGTACGAGGAGTCACGATCACACAGTGCCCGGTACATCTCGGGCGCCGGAGGAAGCGTAGTCATCGTATCCATGCCGGCAAACTAATCAATCCCCCAAAACCTTCCACCGAAAAATGAGCAGCGAATTCACTTCGATCCCAGCAAACCCGTCGACACTCGGAAACGCACAAACACTGCCACGAACTAGAATACTGATTACTGATCACAGGTGGCCCAACCCCGATGGCTGCCCTAATAAACGTGCAGCATCAAACCCAAACCCGGCCCGGCAAAATTCAGGTCGTAAAGAAACTTAGTTGGCCCCTGGCCCGTCTCGTACTTCACCGAGACCAGTTGATACTGTAGTGCGACGGCGAGGTTGTTCAGGAATCGGTAGTATCCGCTGGCTGCCAAACTCCAGTTCGAGCTATCGCCCGACGTCGATCCGCCGAGATCTCCTTTGAAGCGCAAGAACCATTTATCCGATAGCACCCACTCGTAGCGCAGACCGGCGACGAAATCGACCCAGTCCTGCTCACGCGCGTCGACGTCGGTACCCTCAGTCAGGTTGGCCGACACATTGAAGTAGCGGCCCCCGGCCAACACGTCGAGTCGCCCGACAAGTCGATAGCCCAGAAACCCCTCAACCATGTATTGGTCGTTCTTGAGGCTCACCGAGGCCGAATCCGCCTTGACGCTGATGTAAGAGCCGCTGGCCATCAGCATGAAGGCGCGCTCTCTCAACTCGAGCGTAGCCGACAGACCGATGTTGTCGAACTTGAACGCATCGCCCAGGCTGAAGTCGAGCGGGAACGGCTGACCGTCGATGACCACGTCGCCGCCGACACCGTAGGACCCTACGTAGGGAGTCAACTCGAACGCGAACCCTTGATCCTCCACCACCTGCTGAGCGGTGACAGATTGCGCCGCGAGTACGACGAGCCAGAGAGGGGATGTCCTCACCGACGCCCTCAGTAGTCTACCTCTGAGTATGGAATTCATCGCTCTTCGCTGGTTCTAGGTTCTGGGAAGTTGTTGTTGAGCTTGCCCCGACTCGATCGTTCCAGCCGCCTCCACTTCTTCAGTCAGCTGGTCGAGAAGCTCGCGCAGAACGCGCTGTCGGCGCCGGACAGTGGACCCAAAGATCGTGCGTGCGAGCAGAAACGTCCCGCTAAGGGCCCCGATGGGGAAGGCGATGGCGAAGAACGCCGATCCCAGTGCTCCGATGCCCACCCCCAGCCCGATTCCCAGTCCGCCACCGACACCGGCACCGCCCATGATTCCACCGAAAATGCTGGCAGCAAAACTACCGAGACGCTCTTCGATGCTTACGCGTGTACGTCCGTTGCGAGATGCGACGATGACCTGGAGCGAACGCAAATCATCGCTCGATTTGGACTGCCAGGTCAGCGTTTGCCCCAACACGCCGGCCTGGCCGTGCGACTCCGCGGCCCGCTGGATTGGCATGACCAGTCGCTCGAGGCTTTCCGCCGACAGTTCGCCGTTCAGCGTTCGCTCGTACCGAATGGTCGGAGGCCCGCCCAGGAATCGAGCCGCCGCCTCGTTGTGCGTTGCTGCCTTCCCTGCATCGAGCTCCGCAGCGGCACGACGTAACGAGGATGTGTCGATTCCCGCCTCGGCCGCGATTTCCTCCAACTCGCGCAGGCTGAGCCCGCCGCCCGATGCTGTGGAAGGCCCCTGCTGTTGCAGCTCGGCGGCTCGTTTGAGGATGAGGCCGACTTCTTTGTCGCCATAGCGGCGACGGCGTTCTCCGTTCTCAGTCATGGCACCGGGATAATACGTGTCATCCCGTGGCTCTGCCAAGCATCGGGTCCCTCGAGAAATCGTTGCGCTAATCGGAGCAGGAGCGGATATTGGCTCGCTAGGTGCCCTGATGCACTAAGTCCAACCATCGCGGGAGAGATCATGAAGAAGCATACCCTCGTCCTCGTGCTGGCAATTGGCCTGCCAGGCCTGTCGCTAGCCGCCACTTCTGCTTGCACTCAGCAACCCGCAGTCGTAAACGACGGCCCCCACGTTGCCGGCGCCGAAACCCCCGAAGAAGCGGGCAGGTACATAGTTACCATCGGAGGATGCCACGATTGCCACACTCCAGGGTTCCTGGAGGTGGGATGGGAGGTGCCGGAATCCGAGTGGTTCACGGGCGTCCCCGTCGGCTGGCGTGGCCCATGGGGGACGACGTATGGGCCCAATTTGCGTCTCACGGTCCAGAACATGACCGAGGACGCGTTTGTCGAAATGCTCCGCACTCGCCAGGCGCTCCCGCCGATGCCTTGGATGAACGTCAATAGGATGAGCGAACCCGACGCGCGGGCTGTCTACCGCTATATCCGAAGCTTGGGTCCCGGCGGAGAGGCCATGCCGGTCGCTGTTCCCCCTGACAGGGAGCCAGCGACACCCTTCATCATCTTGGCGCCGCCGCAGGGTTTGCCGTAGATCGGCACGGTTCAGCCTCCCGGGACTGGGGGTACCGGCACCACCAGGTTGACGACGATCCGCCACGCGCCATCCGGCGAACGTCGCCAGGCTCGAACGTAGTTGCCGCTCTCATCGGCTGCGGGTGAATCGGGGGTGGTGAACGCGTACTCGCCGTACGTATAGCCGAGGTCGCCGGAGCGTGACACGTCACCGCCGAGCACAACCCATGTGGGGGGGCCCGCTGTCTCGGAGGCGAGTTTCGACATCGATTCGATGCCGTGTAGCGGTGGCCCCCCGTTTCTCAACAGACGGATGCTGGGTTCAGCGTAGGTTGCCAGCATCTCTGAAGTGACAGCAGCCGACAGGTCGCGCGCGAAAGCGCGGTCGCTCTCCAAAAGCGACTCGCGAAACTCAGCGATGTCCGCTGGGTCTTCTTTGGTTTCGTGGGCGGTCGCGCGGACCGGATTGCGTACGGCTTGACTGGCATCGCCCTCGGGCTGGGTGGTCCCGTGGTCGATGACGACCTTCCAGGTCCCATCGGACTGTTTTTTCCAGAACGAGAAGTACTGGCCAAACGCGACGTACTCGCCGTTGGGATCGGACCGGTACTTCCATGGACCGGTGGTGAAACCCAGATCTCCGGCATCCCCAACGTCTGCGAAGGCGGGTTCCCATGATAGAACGCCGGGTGTTGCCGGTTGCTCGCGAAGGAATTCTTGCGCGTTCACAGCCTGCGGGCGAAAGATGACCGCGTCGTCAGCCATGTACGCGATGAACGCATCGCGAGCACCGAGCTCGGCTGCGGCACGTGAAAACGCGCGCTCCGATTCGACGAGCGAGGTCAGGGCCATCTCGTATCCGTCACCCGTTTCGCTCTCGCTGGAACACGAGGATAAAACCAACGTGCCGGCGACCAGAGTCGTGGCAGCGACGTAAGACCAACTGTATAGTCTGTTCATGGGCTAAAGGTAAAGCCGAACTCCGCGATCGCCACTGCCGAGCGACGAACGATGCCAGCCGGGTGCCGAACTGCTGCTTTGAGTAGACGAACACCGTCGACTGCTGACAATTCGCTGTGCATGCCCGATCTTACTGATATGTACGCGGGCCACGGATGCTTCGCACATAGTCGAATGGCCCATAGGTGGATCGTGTAAGTAATTGCCCGATAATATGTTACAGTGATGTCATCGAACGACCTGCCCATCGTCTGGCACGAGGCCTATGAGGCCGACATCGGACCGCACGTCTTTCCGACGCTGAAGTATCGTGCTGCCCGTGATCGGTTGATCGAGGATGGCACCATCGCGGATGCAAACATTTTGCACCCGGGCCCGGCGACGAACGATCAGGTCGCGCTGGTTCACACACCCCACTACATGCAGAAGATGGTCAGCGGAGCGTTCACCTGGCAGGACGAGATGAAGCTCGAGCTTCCGTTCTCCACGGAACTTCGCGACGCCATGTGGTTGTGCGTCGGCGGTTCGGTCGAAGTCGGGCGGCGGGCGCTGAAGTGCGGGGTAGCGGTGCACTTGGGGGGTGGCTTCCATCACGCGTTCCCCGATCATGGCGAGGGGTTTTGCCTGCTCAACGATGTGGCGATCGGCGTGAGGGCCCTGATGCATGAAGGATTGATCGAACGCGCGGTGGTGATCGATTGCGACTTGCATCACGGGAATGGAACGGCGGCTGTATTCGAGGATCAACCCGAGGTGTTCACCTTCTCGATCCACGAAGAGAACAACTACCCGATGGTCAAGCCACCCAGCGATCTCGACATCGGGCTGGCATCGGGGGTGGGTGACGAAGAGTATCTCGACCTGTTGGCGAAACACATCCCACCGATCTTGGATGCGCATCGGCCTCAGCTTGCATTCTACCTGGCTGGCGCCGACCCGTACCGAGATGACCAACTCGGAAACCTCGCGCTGACCCTGGAGGGTCTACGACGCCGCGACGAGTTGGTGTTTGCGATGCTGGGGGACAGCGGCGTACCCGCGGCTGCGACTCTGGCCGGCGGCTATGCGCGCCGGTTCGAGGACACGGTCGAGATCCACTGCGAGATGGTGCGGGCTGCCCGACGTCAGCTCGAAGCGTTGGACGCGGGAGCGTAGGCGGTGGATCGGGCGATCGTCGCAGGTTCCGCAGCGATCATTTGGATCGGGCTGCTTGCTGATCCTTCGGTCGGATATCCGATCCTTGCTTGCCCACACGCCACTGCGAAACAACAGGCCCGCACCGATCACCTGGAGGTTTACTACCCCGAGGGGGAAGAGGACGGGCTGAGCGAATTCCTCGAGTATGCCGAGGACGTCTACGCCTACGTAGACTCACTGATGAAGGGCGCGTTGCCATCCCCGATAAGGGTCACGCTCGTCGCTACAGGTTTGAGCGGACCGAGCTCGGATGGAATCGTGCTGAGCCTCGAGCAGGAGCGATACATCGAGCCGGTATTCGCTAGAGAGCTGGCTCGACTGGGTGGACGCGCGATCGTCGGCGATGTCTTCGATGCTGAGGGCTATCGGTTCTTTGTCGAGGGATTGGCGGCCTGGGCAGGCGAACACTTCGAAAGGAGGCTCGGTTCGATCGAGCCCCGATGGCTTTGGGCCGCCTACGCCTTCATGGAAGAAGCAACCTATCTGGAGTACCTGGAGGTCTACACGCGGGCCGCGGAGGACCTTGGAAAGAACGTGGTCAACGCGGCCGGCTACTCCT
>JBDHGH010000106.1:0-12365 GCA_039589995.1 Gemmatimonadota bacterium
AGGTGATTCTCCGGACGCCAGCCGATGGCTCTGGGAGTGGGCCAAGTCTATTGCCATCGCCGTGCTGCTTTTTTTGGTCATCCGCACCTTCGTGGTCGAGGCGTTCAAGATCCCCACGGGTTCCATGGAGACCACGCTGCTGGTCGGTGACTGGCTTCTGGTAAACAAGGCCGTCTACGGCGCCAGGGTGCCGTTTACCGGTTTGCGAGTCCCCGCGTTCGACGAGCCCGAGCGGGGCGATATCGTGGTCTTCCGTTTTCCCCTCGATCCATCGGAGAGCTACGTAAAACGCGTCGTCGGCACGCCTGGCGACCGTGTGGCGATGCGCGATGGCGAAGTTCTCGTCAACGGCGAATCGCAGCTGGAGAAGCACGTTCGGCATATCCAACCGGAAACCGACTACTACGACCCGCAGTTCGAATGGCAGCGGACCCACCTGGCCCCCGAAGTCGATGCGACGGCCTATAGTCCCAGCCGCGATAACTGGGGACCGATCCTCGTTCCAGAAGGGAATTTCTTCGTGATGGGCGACAACCGGGACAACTCGTTGGATTCGCGATATTGGGGTTTTGTGGAGCGGGGGTTGATTAAAGGCCAACCTTTGTTCATTTACTATTCGTACGATGCAGAGAAGTTGCGCCCGATACCGTGGCTGACCGAGATTCGCTGGAGTCGCTTGGGTCACGTGGTGAGGTAGGCGTATTCGGGTTGGAGTCGTCACCGTGGACCCCCTGCGGTACTGTGAGGTAACATCATATTGGGCGGCGGGTCGTTTCGCGTCGGTCGCTCGGCATAGCGAGGAAGGTTGATGGCGGAGAACCAGGGCGCATTCGACAACGAAGCACAGAGCGAATCACAGGCGAATCGGGTTGGCTCGCCTGCGCAGAGCACGGGTCGCTGGTTGTGGGAGTGGGTCAAATCGATCTCGGTTGCCATCCTGCTTTTCCTGGTGATCCGGACCTTCGCTGTCGAAGCCTTCAAGATCCCTACCGGCTCGATGGAGAAAACTCTGTTGGTCGGGGATTTCCTGCTGGTGAACAAGGCGGTCTACGGCGCTCAGGTCCCATTCACCGATGTCCGCCTACCTGCATTCGACAGTCCCGAGCGTGGCGATGTGGTCGTCTTCGAGTTTCCGCTTGACCGCACCAAGAACTACGTGAAGAGAGTCGTCGGCCTCCCCGGCGACAGAGTTGCGATGCGCCGCGGCAGGGTGTATGTGAACGGAGTCCGGCAGGACGAGGGGTACGTACAGCATACACAGCCTGGCGGCGATTACTACGATCCACAGTTCGAGTGGCAGCGAAATTACGTTGCCCCCGAAGTCGATGCGGGAACTTATCGGCCGACACGTGACGATTGGGGCCCGATCGTTGTCCCGGACGCGAACTACTTCGTGATGGGCGACAATCGAGACAACTCTCAGGACTCGCGGTACTGGGGGTTTGTGGATCGGCGCTTGATCAAGGGGCGGCCTCTTGTCATTTACTACTCGTTCGATCGGAGCAAGCTCCGTCCCCTGCCGTGGTTGACTGAAGTCAGATGGAACCGGGTCGGCAACCTGGTTCGATAGATCCGTCCGGAGTTATAGATTACAGAGACAAGGCTGAATCCTTGAGCGACAGCGGGGTTAACGCTTGAGTCGAGAGGGGCAGCGGCAGACGCCCGACGGCGATAATTCTGAAGATCGAGCCGACGAGCGCTCCAACATGTTCCAGGCGTTTGGGCCAGCCCACCGGGCGGCGACTCCGCCGGGATCTCTGGACCAGTATCTTCGGGAGATCAGCACCTACCCGCTCATCGATCGCGACGAGGAAGGCGACCTGGCGCAGCGGATCCGCAGTGGCGACCGCGAGGCGCTGGAGAAACTGGTCAACTCGAACCTTCGTTTCGTTGTCTCCATAGCAAAGAAGTATCAGAACCAGGGCGTGGCCCTGGCGGACCTCATCAACGAAGGCAACCTGGGGCTGATCCGGGCCGCCGAGAAGTTCGATGAGACTCGCGGCGTGAAGTTCATCAGTTATGCCGTCTGGTGGATCCGTCAGGCTATCCTTCAGGCACTGGCTGAGCAGTCTCGTATCGTGCGGGTCCCGCTCAATCGCGCCGGCGAAATCCATCGTATCGGCAAACGCTCCAGCGCTCTCGTGCAAGAGCTGGGGCGCGAGCCGACGGTCGGCGAGCTGGCGGAGGGCCTGGAGGTGAACCCAGACGAGCTGTACAAGACCATGTCCATCGCCATGGCTCACCTCTCCCTCGACGCACCCCTGGTCCCGGGCGAGGACAACAAGCTCCTCGATTACCTCCCGGACGAGTATCGACCGGGTCCCGAGCAGGAGGCCTTCGAGAAGGCGCTCAGGGCCAACGTCGAAGAAGCTCTCTCGACGCTCAAGCCGCGGGAGGCCATGATTCTCCGGCTTTATTACGGACTGGACGGCGAGGATGCCATGACCCTCGAGCAAATCGGCGAGCAGCTGGGCGTCACCCGGGAGCGCGTTCGCCAGATCAAGGAGCGTGCGCTGGCTCGGCTCAGGCACGTGTCCAGAGCCCGCTCGTTGGAGAGTTTCCTCGGCTGAGCGGACCCACCGAGAGCCCGAAGTTCCTTGACATCGCAGTATTTGCCGAATATCCTTCTTCGCTGTTCCAAAACGCGGAAATCACCGCTGCGGCTTAGTATTCCGGAGCGGAAACCATACTGTCTGGAAGCGAAATGGCAGAGTTGCTGACGAATTCGATGAAGACCCTGGTGGCGAAGCCGGCGGAGGTCGACCGGGCGTGGTACCTGGCCGACGCCGACGGTGTGGTTCTCGGCAGGCTAGCGGCCGAGATCGCCAAGATTCTCCGGGGCAAGCACAAGGCCTCCTTCACTCCGCACGTCGACTGCGGCGACGGCGTGATCGTTGTGAACGCCGAGCGTGTGCGGCTGACGGGGCGGAAGGCGGAGCAGAAGACCTATTTTCGCCACAGCGGCTACATGGGCGGGGCCAAGTTGATACCGTTCAAGCGGATGCAGGAACGGCATCCCGAGTTCGTGATCCGGCGGGCCGTGCAGGGCATGCTTCCGAAGACCACGCTGGGTCGACAGATGTTGAAGAAACTGCGCGTCTATGCGGGGCCAGAGCACCCACACACGGGGATGGCCACGGAACCACTCAAGGTCAAATCGTAAAGCAACCCTCCACGATATCGGTACAGTCAAGAAATGATCGGTAAGAAACTAGACGACGGGCGGACCCACGCGGTGGGTCGTCGCAAGACTTCCGTCGCCCGGGTGTACATTCAGAGCGGTAAGGGCGAATGGCGGATCAACGGCCGCACGATCGCCGACTATTTCCCACGCGGTGCCTATCAGGTGATCCTGGACAAGCCGTTCCAGGCCACCGAGACCGTCGGCGAGTATGACGTCACCGTCAACGTGCGCGGCGGCGGGTTAACCGGTCAGGCGGGTGCGATTCAGCTAGGTGTCGCCCGCGCGCTTCTGGTGGAAGATGAGGATCGCCGTTCGTCGTTACGCCGAGAGGGCCTGCTGACGCGGGATCCGCGGCGCGTCGAGCGCAAGAAGTACGGTCAGCCGAAGGCGCGTAAGCGCTTCCAGTTCAGCAAGCGATAGTCACGAGCCAAGACCCAAGGAACGAGATGATATGGCTGTAGGGCTTCAAGATCTCCTGCAAGCGGGCGTACACTTCGGCCACCAGACACGCCGGTGGAACCCGAAGATGCGTCGCTACATCTTCGCGGAGCGCGGCGGGATCTACATCATCGACCTGAAGAAGACGCTTCGGGAGTTAGAGCGGGCGAAGGACCTGGTCAGGGAGATCGTTCGTCGCGGCGAAACGGTGCTGTTCGTCTGCACCAAGTCGCAGCTTAACGAGATCATCCGTGCTGAGGCAGAACGCGCCGGTGCGTTCTACGTGACCGAGCGTTGGCTCGGTGGTATGCTGACCAACTTCCAGACGATCAAGAAGAACATCCGGCGACTGAAGGAGCTCGAGCGAGGGGTCGAAGAGGGCGCATTCGAGTTCTATACGAAGAAGGAACAGCTCCTGTTGTCGCGCGAGCGCGAGAAGCTGGACCGCTACCTGTCCGGAATCAAGGACATGACGCGGCTTCCCGGCTGCCTCTTCGTAGTCGACTCTCGCAAGGAGGACATCGCCGTAGCCGAGGCGAACAAGCTCGGCATACCGGTGGTAGCCATCGCCGACACGAACGCGGACCCGGACGAGCTGACGATTCCCATCGCGGGTAACGATGATGCGATTCGATCGGTATCGCTGATTACCGGCGAGATCGCCGACACGGTCCAGGCCGCCATGGCGGAGGTCCCGGCTGAGTTGCGAGCCGCTGCCGCTGCGGAGGAAGAGGAAGAAGCCTTCACGTATTCCAGCGACGGCTCGGTGGCCGTATCGGAGCGTGAGACGGGTCGACGCTCTGCGCGCAAGAGGCGCAGGCCGCGCCCCGAAGTGATTGCGGCGCACAGGGTGCCGGCTGACGGGGCGGAAGGCGAGGTTTCCGAGGGCGAAGACCCGGTAGCGGAGCCCGAAGAAGGAGGGCCGGCGGAAGCAGAGGATAGCGCCGGCGATGGCACGGGCGATTCGTGATCGTTGGCGGGGCCACTTCGGTGGCCCCTTTTCTTACAAAAGAGGTTAACGAATTCCAGGCTGAAGATGAGCGACATAAAGGCAGCAGACGTCAAGGCATTGAGAGAGGCCACGGCGGCAGGGATGATGGACTGCAAGCGTGCGCTTCAGGAGAACAACGGAGATTTCGACGCGGCGGTCCAGTGGCTTCGTAAGAAGGGCGCAGCTTCGGCTGAGAAACGTGCGGGCCGCGAAGCCACCCAGGGTGTGGTCGAGGCATACATCCACCACTCTAGAAACGTCGGAGTTCTGCTCGAGCTGAACTGCGAGACGGACTTCGTCGCGCGGAACGAGGAATTCCGGGCGCTGGCCAAAGATCTGGCGATGCACGTCGCCGCGGCCGATCCCATCGCGGTAGGTCGCGAAGACGTTTCTGGTGACGTCGTAGAGCGCGAGCGTGCGGTTTTCCTCGGCCAGGTCAAAGAGGAGGGGAAGCCCGACCACATCGCGGAGAAGATCGTGGAGGGCAAGCTACGCAAGTTCTTTGAAGAGCGAACACTGCTCGAGCAGAAGTTTGTGAAGGACCCGGAGATGTCCGTGGCGGACCGCGTTCAGGAGACGCAGTCGAAACTCGGCGAGAAGATTGCCGTGGGTCGGTTCGCACGCTTCAAAATTGGTCAATAGTTGACGGAGATGTCTGGCCTCAAGTACCGAAGAATACTGCTAAAGCTGTCCGGCGAATCGCTAGCGGGCGGTGAGCCTATCGGAATTTCCCTGCCCGCCATTGACCGGCTCACGGAAGAGATCAAGGCGGTCCGCGATGCGGGCGTATCTCTGGGCCTGGTCGTGGGCGGGGGTAACATCGTGCGAGGTGCGGTAGCCGCGGAAGGTGGGATGGATCGCGTCTCCGGCGACTACATGGGCATGCTGGCGACCGTGATCAACGCTTTGGCCGTCCAGGACATGCTCGAGAAGAAGGGCGTTGAGACGAGGGTCCTGAGTGCGATTCGCATGGAAGCGTTGGCGGAGCCCTACATACGCCGGCGCGCTTTGCGTCACTTGGAGAAGGGTCGTGTCGTTCTCTTTGCCGCCGGTACCGGGAACCCGTACTTTTCGACGGATACGGCCGCCGTCCTGCGGGCGATCGAGATGGAAGCGCAACTCATCGTCAAGGCCACCAAGGTCGACGGGGTGTATGCGGCGGATCCCATGACCGATCCGGCGGCGGAGTTGATTCCCGAGATCTCCTTCTTGGAGGTTATGACTCGCGAACTGGGCGTCATGGACGCGACCGCGATCTCGCTTTGCAAGGACAATGACCTGCCCGTGATCGTGTTGAACATTCAGCGTCCGGGTGCGGTGCTCGCCGCGGCAAAAGGCGAGCGGGTCGGCACTCTGATTTCCGCGGAGGTAAACTCATGACCGTCAAGAATACCCGAGTGCGGATGGATAATGCGCTGGAGGCGATGAGACGTGAGTTCTCGACGGTACGAACCGGGAAGGCGTCGCCTGCGCTGCTCGAGCACGTGAGGGTCGAGGCCTACGAGACGCACATGCCGCTCGAACAGTTGTCGACGATCAGCGCGCCCGAGCCACGCCTCCTGGTCGTGCAGCCGTGGGACAAGACCATCGTGGGCGCGATCGAGAAGGCGATCCAAAGTGCCGACCTGGGGTTGAACCCCTCCAACGACGGCACGGTGATCCACGTTCCCATACCGCAGCTCAACGAGGAGCGCCGGCAGGAGCTCGTCAAAGTTCTGCACAAGATGGCTGAGGAAGGGCGCGTCTCTCTGCGCACGGCCCGCAGGGCTGCGAACGACGAAATCAAGGCGAAAATGAAGGACGGAGAAATCTCCGAGGACGAAGGTCACAAACAGTTGGATGAGGTGCAGAAGATGACCGACGACTACTCGAAGAAGATCGACGCCCTTCTCAAGGCTAAAGAAGAGGAAGTGCTCGAGGTCTGAGCCGTGGAAGTGAACGCGTTCCGGATATCGCTGCGTCGGCCGTGCATACCTCTGTCGCATATCAATAGATAGATGTCTTCTGATCGCCTCCAACAAATCGAGGACCTGAGCGAGGACTCCGTCCCGCGTCACGTGGCCATCATCATGGATGGGAACGGCCGATGGGCGGAACAACGTGATTTGTCTCGCTCGGAAGGGCATCGCGCCGGCATGAAGTCGGTGAGAGAAGCTGTAGAAGGTTCCATCCAGGCGGGGGTCAAAGTCCTCACCCTCTTCGCGTTCTCGGATGAGAATTGGCGGCGGCCGACGCGCGAGATCGCGTTTCTCTGGTCGCTTCTCCAAAGCTACGCACAATCCGAGTTCCAGAACCTCGTCGACAACGGTGTCGAGGTTCACGTGGTCGGCGATATCGATCGGCTTGGAATGGCCGAACGCGCAGCCGTCAGGAAGATCATCGACGCCACCCGAGGCGGCGAGAACCTCCAACTAGTAGTCGCGTTGAGTTACGGCAGTCGCAGCGAGATCGTTCAGGCGGCCCGGCGGTTGGCGGAGCGCGCGGCGGCCGGTGACCTGAAACCGCAGGAGATCGATGAATCGGCATTCGCCGCCGAGCTGTACACCGCTCCGTGGCCCGACCCGGATCTTTTGATCCGAACATCCGGCGAGTACCGGATCTCTAACTTCTTGCTCTGGCAAGTCGCATACACCGAACTGTACAGCACCCCTGTGCTCTGGCCCGACTTCACTCGCGAAGACCTGTTCGAAGCGATCCTCGACTATAAGAACCGAGACCGTCGGTTTGGCGGGGTCTCGGCGTGATGGCCAAACCCGGCGGCGAACTGGCAAAGCGAGTGGCGGTTGCGGCGGTCGCGATTCCCATCACCGTCGCATTGGCCTACCTGGGCGGCTATTGGCTCGCCGGCCTGATCGCGCTGTTTGCATCGGTCGCGGCCTGGGAGTTCGGCAGGATGTATCGCGAAGCCGGCCTGTCTCCTACTCCGATAGTATCCGCGCTTCTTGCCCTCGCCTACGTGTTTATGGCAGCCAGCCTGCCGATCCGAGAGTACGCCGTCTGGGCCACCGTGATGACGTTGGTCGTGGGTGCGGTGGTCATGATCCGGGCGGCACCCGATTCGCCACCGGGCCTCGCCACTATGATCACGCTATTCGGGGCCGCGTACACCGGAGTGCTTTTGTCCTTCGGCCAGCTGCTGCGGAACATGGACGGGACGTCACCAAGCTGGCGCGGAGCAGCGATCATCTTCCTGCCGGTGGCCATCACGTGGATCGGCGACTCGGCAGCCTATTCCGTCGGCCGAGCTGTCGGTCGGCATAAATTGGCGCCGATCATCAGCCCAAAGAAGACCTGGGAGGGGGCGATCGCGGGTTTCTTGGCAACGGTGCTGTGCGCGCTCCTCTGGGTCTGGGTTACGGAGCCCATTGTGGCGTGGACGATGTCCTGGGCTCAGGTGGCGGGCCTCGGCGCGTTGGTATCGATCGCTGGACAGATCGGCGACCTGTTCGAGTCGCGTTTCAAGCGTGACTGCGGCGTGAAGGACAGCTCCAATCTTCTGCCAGGTCACGGGGGCTCTCTCGACCGGGTTGACGCACTGCTCTTCGCGTTTCCCATCGCCTACGCTTACCTGGCCGTCGTGGGGGTCTGATGAGCGTGCGCGGTGTCGCGATTCTCGGCTCCACCGGTTCCATCGGAAAAACGACGCTAGAGGTAATCAGCGCGTTCCCGGAACGTTTCAAAGTGGTGGCGTTGACGGCTTATCGAAACGCCGACGAGCTGCTCGAGCAAGTTCGGCGGTTCGAGCCCGAGTTGGCGGTGCTGGTGGACGGCGAGCCGGCGCCTGCCTCAATCCCTGCCGGGACACGGTTCACCCAAGGCGCCGATGCGGTTTTGGAGGCGGCATCCCACCCCGACGCCGACATCGTGGTCAACGCTCTCGTGGGCGCGGCCGGCCTCGAGCCGACGCTGACGACCCTGGCGGCTGGGAAGCGACTCGCGCTGGCCAACAAAGAATCGTTGGTCGTCGGTGGCCCCCTCGTCATGCGGGCGCTCGCAGAAGGGGAGGGCGAGCTGATCCCGGTGGACAGCGAGCACAGCGCCGTGCTTCAGTGCCTGCAGGGCAGCCGGCGCGACGAATTACGTCGGATCATCCTGACCGCTTCGGGCGGCCCCTTTCGTGATCGAGATCCCGCTCAACTGGGTAATGTAACACCGGATGACGCTCTGCGTCACCCGACTTGGAACATGGGAGCCAAGATTACCGTAGATTCTGCAACGCTGGTGAACAAGGCGCTGGAGGTCATCGAGGCGCATTTCCTGTTCGGGGTACCGTACGACGCTGTCTCGGTGGTGATCCACCCGCAGTCGATCGTGCACTCGCTGGTGGAGTTTCAGGACGGATCGACGCTGGCTCAGTTAGGTCACCCGACGATGTCGATTCCGGTACTGTATGCCCTGGGCTATCCCGAGCGGCCTCCGTTCGAGGCTCGGACGCTCGATCTCGCGGAGCTCGGCGCGCTGACCTTCGAGGAGGTTCCGCCGGGCCGATTCCCCGCGTTCGAGCACGGACGCGAGGCGGGCTTGCGAGGGGGCACCGCTCCGACGGTGTTCAACGCCGCTAGTGAGGAAGCTGTGGCAGCGTTCTTGGCGGAGCGTCTTCCGTTCAATGGGATCCCGGACGTGATCGGAGCGGTTTTGGGTGAGCACGAGTTACAGGAAGTGACGTCGCTGGATGTCGTGCGTGGTGCCGATGGCTGGGCGCGCGAACGGGCGCGGGCCGAGGCCGATACAATCGTTAACAAGTCACAACGGCTGGCATAGATGGTCTCAGTTCTGGCGTTCGTAGTCGTTCTCGGTGTTCTGATCGTCGTCCACGAGCTTGGGCACTTCATCACCGCCAAGGCTTCCGGTATCGCTGTTCCCAGGTTCTCAATCGGGCTTGGGCCTAGGATCTGGGGTTTCACCATCGGCGAAACCGAGTACGTCATCTCCGCCTTACCACTCGGCGGGTACGTGAAGATGGTGGGCATGGGTGAGGACGAGGCGCTGGAGAACCTGGAAGGCGGAAAGGCGGATATCGATGTTCCGCCGGAACGTCACTTCGATCAGAAGTCGGTGGGCACCCGGGCGATCGTGATTGCGGCGGGCCCAGCGATGAACTTCGTGTTCGCCATCTTCGCCTTTGCCGGCGTAGCCTATTACCTGTCGTACGCGCCTTTGATCGGATCGGTCGAGGAAGGAATGCCGGCGGCGGAAGCCGGCGTCCTGCCTGGCGACTTGATCGTTGCCGTGGATACCGTGGAGACCCGGCTGTGGGCGGAATTCGCCGCTTACGTCCGCCAGCGACCCGGTCAGACGGTTGCGTTGGGGATAGAGCGTGACGAACAGGAGTTACGACTGACGACGCTGATCGCGGCCATAGACACGACCGTTGCCGACACGGCTGGCAACGATACGACGATCACCTTCGGTCGCATCGGCGTTAGCCGGGACACGGTGAACGTGCTGCGGGCTTACGGCTTGGGTGAATCCATGATGGAGGGCACCCGTCAGACCGTCAATCTCGGCGCGGCGATCTTAAACTTCGTCGGCGAGCTGGTTACCGGGAAGGTGTCTCCCCGCAACCTCGGCGGCCCCATCCTCATCGGCCAGGTATCCGGACAGGCGGCGCGGGCCGGTGTGATCGCCTTGCTGGGTTGGATGGCATTCTTGAGCGTCAACCTGGCCGTGCTGAACATGCTTCCGATCCCGATCCTCGATGGTGGACATCTCGTGTTCCTGGCCATCGAGGCTGTTCGAGGAAAGCCGCTGTCGAAGCGGGCTCGAGAACGCCTCAGCCAGCTGGGCTTCATCGTGATCATGGCGCTGATGGTCTGGGTCTTTGCCAGCGATATCCTTCGACTGACCGGCAAGTAGACGACAGCTAACTGAAGAGACCCAACTGCGGCGAGCGAACGGCCGACGCCAACTCGCCGACATCCAGATTGGCCAGTGGGTCGTCCTGATCGGCGACCCGTAGCAGCGCCTCGAAGCCTTTCTTTTCCAAGGCGGAACCCACCACTTCGGCCGCCAACTCCGGTTCGTTGCACTCTTGGCTCAGGTGAGCGAGAACGATGCCTGCCAGTCCCGGGTGATGTAGTTCAACACCCAGAACTGCTGCGGCGCGATTCGAAAGGTGGCCGTGCCGGCCGGCGATGCGACTCTTGAGCGCCCAAGGATAAGGTCCGGTGCGCAGCATTACGTCGTCGTGATTCGCTTCGAGGACCAGGAGGTCGCAGCGCTTGAGCGCGTGGCGTACCGAGACCGTCGGCGTGCCAAGGTCGGTTGCGATCCCGACCTTGAGACCACTCGATCGCTGGCGCACAGTCACACCGATGGGGTCGATGGCGTCGTGGCAGGTGAGAAACGGCTCGACGCGCAAATCTCCGAGATCGATGGGCTGCCCCGCTCTGTAAAAGCGCAGTTCCTCTTTCCCACTTAGCAGCGCGGCGCACGATCCTGCAGTCGCCCGAGCAATGAAGATCGGCACGCGCCATCGCCGGGCAAAGATCCCCATCCCCTGGGTGTGGTCCCGGTGTTCGTGTGTGATGACTAGCGCGGTGATGCTGTCGGCCGGTACACCTATGTCGTTCAATCGGCGCTCGATCTGCCGGCCGCTGAACCCGGCGTCGACCAGGATACGGCTTTCTGAAGTTTCGAGAAGTATGGAGTTGCCCCGACTGCCGCTTCCCAACACATGAACTTTAAAGGTCATCCACCCCGCCCTTTGCGCCAGCACGCCTCGAGGAACCGCTGGCCGCTTTCATCCAGATCCACCCCGCGCCTGGCCATCGCCGCCCGAGCGGTATCGACGAATTCGGCCATGCGATACTCCGTAATGTTGTCGCCCTGTCCCCAGCTGAAAGGCTCCACGTAGCTGGGTGGCATGACGCTCCCGTATAGATTAGCGCCGGCGCCTACCACGGTGCCAGTATTGAGAAGCATCCCGATCCCGGTCTTCACGTGATCGCCGAGGAAGCAGCCTACTTTGTTGTGACCCGTGTCTGTTATCCCCGAAGGAGTCCAGACCCGTACCGGCCTGTAGTTGTTCTTCAGATCGCTGTTCGTGGTCATCGCGCCCAGGTTGACCCACTTCCCCAAGTAGGCGTGTCCAAGAAAGCCGTCGTGCGCCTTGTTCGTGTACCCAAGGATCACCGTCCCCGCCACCTCGCCGTGGAGGTAGCTGTATGGGCCCGCCGAAATGCTCTCGAACGACCCGCCCAGCAGCCGCGAACGCTCGCCGATAGCGGCAGGCCCGGCCAGCCGCGTGCCCGCTTTGACACACACCCCGTCGCCAAGCTGGATCGGCCCGTCGCGTGTGTCGAATACGGTTCCGGGCTCGATGTCGACGTCCGCGCCGAGGATCAGCTTGTGAGATCCGATCGAATAGGCGCCGCGGGGAAGGGCGTCCGCGGAAGAGCCGGGTGCCGAAGCGAGATCGCGAATCAGCTGCTCGGGCGTCTCGAGGACGAGGTCCCAAACCCACTCCAAGACTCGACCCGCGACATCGACTCGAGGGAGCTCAGTCGGGTCGAGCTCGAGCTCGTTGAGGAAATCCGCGTCGGGTCGCGTGCCTTTCGACAGATAAAGGCCCGCGATCTGACCGTCTACGAGAAATGCCGCGGGTCCGTTGGGAACATCCAAGCTCTGATCGAGGTCGGCGGCTGCCCTGGAACACCAGAGTACCAGGTCGCGGTCTTCCAGAAGGTCGTCCAGGTCGAGGACGCGGTGCGCGTCCGGCTCCGAGAAGCCGTGCAAATGCTCCGATGTGGC
>JBDHGH010000107.1:0-12316 GCA_039589995.1 Gemmatimonadota bacterium
CAATTCTAGCGAGTCGATTCTAGCAAGAGGGTTTTATGAGCAGAACGAGCTTGGCAGGTGAGCTTTGGGCCTTCATGAAGGTCCGCAAGAAGTGGTGGCTGCTCCCGATCATCGTTGTGATGTTCATGGTGGGCACGCTGCTCATCTTCGCGCAGGGTTCAGCCCTGGCACCGTTCATCTACACGATCTTCTAGAGTAGTATTCTCACGCTGCAACGCGTCGCTCCGCCGTTACCAAGACGGTGGAGCGACGCCCCGCAAAGGACCAATTCTCAAGAAAGCCGAGCGCGCGGTAGAAGACTCGCAGCGCAAGTTGGAGCGCCGCAGCCCATCACGGATCTGTGCATTAATTGCGCGACCCGGAGCGAGAGGCTTCCTACCGCGTGCTCCCGATCCGGAAGCTAATAAGGACCTTTGCGTGGCGTCCCCACGATGATGCTGTCATGAAGTGGCATCATCGGGAACGTCGAAGCGTACAGCGAATAGCAGAATCCGAAGAGACCCGCGAACCCTAACGTCACCAGCAGTTCCACCCAACCCAGCGGCACACCGTCGGTCCAGATCGACGGCACGACCGCGGTGTATCGCTCCAGCCAGATGCCCAGCAGGATCAGCCCCGCCACTGAGGCCAGATAGGTCGGCACCATCTTCACCTTCTGCCACAGCAGCAGAAGGAACGGAATCACGAAGATCAGCGCGAAGAAGGCGATGGAGAAGCCGAGCCACGCTCCGTCGGCGCGCGTCAAGATGAAGACGACTTCTCGGGGCAGGTTGCCGAACCAGATCGGCAGATACTGGGAGAACCACAGGTAGGCCCAGAAGACGCAGAACGCGAAGATCAACTTGCCAAGGTCGTGCCACTGGTTCGAGGCCCAGTAGTCCATGTCCAGGCGGCTCTTGAGAATCGTTGCCACGACCGCCGTCCCGGCCAGGGCAGACAGCCAGGCCCCGATGAAGAAGTAGGCCGGATACAGCACCGACAGCCAGCCCGGCGTCAACGACATGATCAGGTCTACGGCCACACCGCTGAGGACGATGGCATACGACAGCACTAGTATCGGGGAGATCCTGCCCAGCACGCTACGGGAACGCGCGGCCTCGTTGTCCTCGCCGCCGAAGTCGCGTCCAATCCAGTCCGCACACTTGCGTCGCCATCCGCCCAGTCGCTGTGCAACGGCCGCCATATCCGGGCGCAGCGAGTAGTACATGAAAACGAAGCAGAGGACGTAGAACAGCGCGAGGAACAACGCTCCCCGGGCGAACAGACCGTTCACGTTGAACCAGGCCGTCGGCAGCGGGTGCCCCTCGAAGTTCACCGGGTTCCCGATCCATGGGAATAGCTGGTTGCGACCGAAGTAGAGGGACAGGAACAGCAGGTACGACGCCGGTAGGAAGGCGCCGAAGCCCTGGTTGATGCGGTGCAGCGATTTGCCCCAATGGCCTTTTGCGACCTGCATGATGGCGCCGAACAACACGCCCGCGGCGGCGATCCCGGTGAAGAAGAGGAAGTTGGTCAGGTAGGCCATCCAGGCACGCTGTGGGGCGACGAACAGGGCGACGACGAAACCGATGAAGCCCAACCCACCCAGCGCGCCGAAGACAACTTTCACCCGGTCGGTGAGCGCACCGGGGACGCGGCTCAAGATGTCGCTGTCGCTGATCCTGGGGGCTTCGCTATGAGTCGTTTCGGTCATCCGCCGCCATCCTCGGCCTGCTGCTGTAGCTGGCGCACGTAGTTGACGATATGCCAGCGCTCCTCTTGCGTGATCCGTCGATAGGGCGGCATCAAGCCGCGCCCGGCCGATATGATTCCGAACAAGTAGCCGTCGGTGTAATCCCGCGCCCGCTGGGTGGTCAGCTGGTTGATCAGACCTCTCGGGAACGGCCCCTCGATCGAGCCGCCGCCCTGGCCCTCGGGCCCGTGGCACACGTCGCAGAAGATGTCGTACAGCTCCTTGCCACTCTCCAGCGACGCTTCGGACATGGAAGTTGGGTTCGCTACGTTCTCGTAGTCGTTGGGCAGGGCTCCGAACGGGACTCCGGCGCCGACGATCACGGTCCCTTCCGGCGGCATCCGCATCGGTTCCTCGAAGGGCTCCACCGCCGGCTGCTCGCGCAGGTTGCCGAACCACTCGACCTTGCCGATGGCGTCCTCGATCTCGGTGCCGCGACAGCCCGCCAGGCCGGACACCAGGGTCAGGCCGACGAGCGCGGGAATCAGCGGAACGAGGCGCCTAGCCATCGACGTGCACCTCGTCGGGTCCGTAACTGCGCAATACATCCTCGATCTTCCCGCTCTGCTTCGAGTCGCAGGCCACCCGTAACCCGAACTGGTCGTCGCTGTAGCGCGGCCTGTGGGCCGGGCTCAGCTCTACCGTCGGCATGCGGTTGTGGATCAGCATGCCGATCAGTGCCGAGATCCCCGCGAACAGGATCGTCATCTCGAACCCGATGACGACGTACGCCGGGACCGAGGCCAGCGGCTTGCCACCTGCGACCAGCGGGTAGTAGAAAGACGACCAGAGCGTAATCGCGAAACCGGAAATACACCCCACGACGCCGCCGATGAGCGCGTAGCGCCGCACGGGGCTGGGCGGCTTGCCGATGGCATCCTCCAACTCCTGCTCCATGATCGGCCCAAAGACCTGGATCCCCTTGCAGCCTTCCTCGCGGATCGAGCGCACCGCACCTACCACCGTGTGGATGTCGCCGTAGGTCGCTGTTACGGTTGCGAGGCCTGCCATCTTACGAGTCTTCCTTCTTGTCGCCGGGCTTCCAATAGCCCTCGGCCATCGACTCCTTCACCTCGGTGATCGATATCGCCGGTAGCGTCTTCGCGAATATCATGAACCAGAACAGGAACCAGGCGAAGCTGCCCGCCGTGATCGACAGCTCGACCCAGGTCGGTGTGTACAAGCCCCAAACCCCCGGCTCGTACTCGTGGGCCAGCGACGTAACGATGATGACGAACCGCTCGTACCACATCCCTATGTTCACGAAGATCGATATGATGAACATGGACATAATGGAGCGCCGAATCCGCCGGGCGAAGCAGAGCAACGGGATCAGCACGTTGCACGTCATCATGATCCAGAACGGTCCGCTGTACGCGCCAACGGCTCGCCAGCGGAAGCTCTCCCACTCCATCGCATCGCCGGAGTACCAGGCCATGAAGTACTCGGCGATGTAGGCGTAGCCTACGATCAGCGAAGTCAGCAACATCAACTTCGCCATGTTGTCGTAGTGGTACTCGTTGATGTAGTCCTCGAGTCCCAGCGCCCAGCGGAAGGGCACCGACAGCGTGATCACCATGGCGATGCCCGAGAAGATCGCGCCGGCCACGAAGTAGGGCGCGAAGATCGTCGAGTGCCATCCGGGCACGATCGCCATGGCGAAGTCCCAGGACACCACGCTGTGCACCGAGAGCACCAGCGGCGTGGCGATGGCCGCCATGTACAGGTACATGCGCCGGTAGTTCTTCCACTGGCTGTCCGATCCTGCCCAGCCCAACGACAGCGCGCCGTAGACCTTCTCCTTGAACCGCGCCATGCGGCCTGTCACACCCTTCATGCGGTCGCGGATCGTCGCCATGTCGGGGATCAGGCCCGAGTACCAGAACAAGAGGCTGATGGTGAAGTAGGTGCTGATGGCGAAAAAGTCCCAGATCAGCGGCGAGCGGAAGTTCGGCCACAGGAACCGCTGGTTGGGATAGGGTGCCAGAAAATAGAAGTACCAGATGCGGCCCAGGTGGATGAGCGGGAACAGCCCCGCGGTCATCACAGCGAAGATCGTCATCGCCTCGGCGGCCCGATTGATCGTGGTCCGCCAACCGGAACGCGTTAAGTAGAGGATCGCCGAGATCAAGGTACCGGAGTGGGCGATACCGACCCAGAAGACGAAGTTCGTGATGTAGACGCCCCACATCACCGGGTGGGAGATCCCCGCCGTCCCCATGCCCGTCTTGATCTGATAGACCCAGGCAAAGCCCGCCCAGCTCAGGATGACCACCAGGACGCCCATCACGGCGCGGTAACGCCACTCGGGCGCCCACAGCGCCCCGATGATGTCGCGGCTGACCCTCGCGAATGGTGTGCGTGCCGGCGGTGCGACCGACGCCATCTATGCCTCCCCCGATTCCCGCGCTACCTCTTTCAGGTAGGTGATCGCAGGTCGCGTGTTCAACTCGCTCAGCACGTGGTAAGCCCGACCGCTCCGGGCCGCCTGGGAAACTCGGCTGGTCGGATCGCGCAGGTTACCGAAGACGATCGCCTCGGCCGGACACGTCTGGGCGCAGGCCGGCATCGCTTCGCCGTCGGCTACGTCCCGGCCGTCGACGTTGGCGGTGTTCTTCGCGGCGCTGATCCGCTGCACGCAGAACGTGCACTTCTCCATCACGCCCTTTTCGCGAACCGTCACGTCCGGATTCAACTGCAAGTTCAGCGGGTAGGGGAATTCGTAGTCGAACCACTCGAAGCGCCGCGCCTTGTAGGGACAGTTGTTCGAGCAATAACGAGTGCCTACGCACCGGTTGTAGACCTGGACGTTCAGGCCTTCGGGGCTGTGATAGGTGGCGTACACCGGACAGACCGGCTCGCAGGGTGCGTTGCCGCAGTGCTGACACATCATCGGCTGGTGCACCACGTGCAGCGCGCTCGAGTCGCCGTTCCCGTTGTGCAAAGCTTCCGGCTGCGCCTCGCCGCCATGCTCGTCGCCGTGGCCGCCCTCGTCGACGTGCTTGTAGAAGCTCTGGAGCCGCAGCCAGGACATCTCGCGGCCCTGGCCGATCAACTCTTCGCCCACGATGGGCAGGTTGTTCTCGGCATAGCAGGCCGTCACGCAGGCCGAGCAGCCGACGCAACTGGAGAGGTCGATGGCCATCCCCCAGCGATACGGGCTCTTGGGATCGGCGTCTTCCGATGTCTCCACCAACGCGTCGGGGTGCTGGCGTATCTCCTCTTGCGCTAGTTCTTCAGCTTCGGCCGCGGCGGCGAAGGGGACGATCTGAGCGATCTCGCGGTCGAGGTCGTCGTGGGAACCCTGCGTCGTTACGAGGTGGTTCCCCCGCTCCACCAGCGACAGCGAGACTCGAGTCGACAGCCAGGCGTGACTGCCGGAGGCCGCGTCGCTGGCGCCGGGCAGCAGAGCCAACGGACTGACCCCGACGCCTTGCGCGTAGCGCCCGTAGCTCGCGTGGCCCTGGCCGATGGGGATCGCAACGGTGTCTGGCCTGATGCCCCAGTAGACGAACGCGGGAGCGTTGACGCTCCCCTGCGGCGAGGTGACCTGCAACATGTCACCGGTCTCAACGCCCAACTGCTCGGCGGTATCGGGATGGAGCTCCACCCACGAGTTCCACACGGCCTTGGTGACCGGGTCGGGCAGTTCCTGCAGCCAGGGCCGGTTCGCGCCGCGACCGTCGTAGAGGTTCTGCGAAGGATAGGTGAGTAGAGCGAAGGGCGTAGTGTCGTCACCGTACAGGGTCGGCTCGTCGAAGTCCACACCACTCACGGCTCGGTTGAGCGTCACCTGCTGCGTGCCGACGTCGCGCCAAACTCCGCCTCGCGATACGGCGCCGCGCCAGAACTCTTCGAAGTCCTCGCGGGGTGCAAAGTCGCGGTGCACGGCTCGCCATTCATCGCGCAGGTACGTCTGGTAGTCGGGCCACTGGAAGCGTCCCGCTACTGCGCCACCGATGTTGCTCGCCACCGAAATCAGGACGTCGCCGACTTGCCGTGTGTCGTACAGCGGGTTGATCGTGGGCTGCATCAAGCCAAACACGCCGACCTCGGGCTGTTGGTCGCCCCAACTCTCCAGCGGCGTGTGGTCCGGCAAGATCAGGTCGGCGGCGGCCGCCGTCTCGTCCAAATAGCTGGCGAAGGCGACGACCAGGCCCACGCTCTCCAGGGCGTCGGCGAAACCCATCGCCGAGGGCAGAGTGTGGACGGGATCGTTCCCGTGGATCAACGCGATATCGACGCCGCCGGAAGACATAGCCGCGACGGCTTCGGTCAGGCGGTCGATACTCGCGGAGCGCCGCCTCATGACGTTGGGCCCGAAGCGGACCGTGCGGCCCACGTTGCCCGCCGCATAGTTGAGCAGGTTCACGGCGACGTGGGTGGCCGTGGCGTTCCGGTCGGCCATCTCGACTCCCGGCGGCAATGCCAGGCTCGTCGGCGCTTCGGCGAACTCGAGCGCTACTCGCTCGATCGTCTCGACGTCGACACCCGTGGATTCGGCGACGCGCTCGGAAGTGAACGGCTCGACCAACGGTCGAATCGCACCGGCACGGTCGCCAGCGTGTCCGGCCGCTACCAGGACGCGAGTCATCGCTAGTGCCAACAGCATCGCGCTGCCCGGCGCCGCCTGCACCCACTCGTCCGCGTTGGTGCCGGTGAGCGACAGCCGTGGACCCACGTGAATGAAGCGCCCCTTGTGACCGTCGCGGAAACTCTGGGAGCGCGAGAACAGCCGCGTGTACTGAACCGGCGATATCCAGGTCTCCAGGAAACCAGCGCCGAAAGACAGGACGAGGTCCGCCCCATCGAAATCGTAGCGCGGGATCTCGGCCTGCCCGAAGGTCAGTCGATTGGCCTCGCGCAGCGGCTCGACGTCGAAGCTCTCGTAGATCACTCGATTCGTCGACCCGATGGCGTCCATCCACGTATCGAACAGGCGGTCGAGCGAGTTGACGGAAGAGTCCGTGAACAGGAAGAGACGGTTCTCGTCACCCGCGGCCATCAGAGAATTCAGCCGCTCGGTGAGCATCGCCTCGGCGTCGTCCCACGAGATCGGCTGCAACTCGCCCTCGAATCGGAACAGCGGTCCGGTGATGCGGTCGGGGTTGTAGGTCCCCTGAAGCGACGCCTGCCCGCGCGCGCACAGTCGGCCGGCGTTCACCGGATGGTCCGGGTTGCCTTCTACCTTTATGGGGCGACCTTCGCGGACTTTGACGTGAGTGCCGCAACCGGCGGGGCACTCGCGGCAGACGCTGGCGTACCAGTTAGGGATGCCGGGGATGATCTCTTCAGGCCGCACCAGGTAGGGGATCAGCTTGTGACCCTGCTCCTGCGTGCAACCCGCCAGGCTCGCACCGGCGCCGCTCAGCCCGAGGACCTTCAGGAAGTCGCGACGTTTGATCTCCGACATCTACTAGTGCTCCGTCTCCGCTATCGTCGTAACCAGTGCGTCGCGGCCTAGTAGTGGCAGGCGGCGCAATCGATGGGACCCTTGGTCACGCCGTACCACGAGTCGATCGATATCGGGTAGAGGCTGTGATGCTCCAGCCCGCTTTGGTAGAATTTCTCGTTGTTCGCTTCCGCCCTCGCCAACTTCTCCTCGTCGTCGCCGGGCTCTCGGTGACACTCGAGGCACCAACCCATCGTCAACGACGACCATTGATAGAGGACGTCGGTTTCTTCGACCTTGCCGTGGCACTCTTCGCAATCGACCTCGGCGAGGACGTGACGGCTGTGATTGAACTGGACGAAGTCGGCCAGCTTGTAGCTCCGCTCCCACGGTATCGGCTCGCCGTTCTGCTCGTAGCCGCGCAGTTTCTGGATCTCGGTGCTGGCCGCCATGACTACGCGGTGACAACCCATACAGGTCTGTACCGCCGGAATCGGTGCGACCGGCGACTTGTCGGTGTTGCTGTGGCAGTAGAGGCACTCGATCTCGTACTCGCCGGCATGGCGTCGGTGGCTGAAAAAGACCGGCTGTGCAGGTCCGTCGTAATAGCCGACCATCGTGTCGGGATCGAAGCTGAAGTTCCCGTCCTGAATGGCCGCTACGGATGCCGCGATCGGTGAGCCGATGCTCGATGTCCGCGCCTGAAATGCGAACGCGACGAGCGCCAGCCCGGCTATGCCGGACGCACCGGTAATAATGGCTCTACGACGGGTGCCCATATCCTCCGGGTTCTGTACAGAGATCGTGCCCAATAGGTCGGGGTGAGACTAAGATTTGGTGAGGTAGGCGTCAAGGGCGTTCCGGCAATTTCTAGAAGGTCGAACGCCCCCGATCCGGGCCTCAGCCCGGGGCCGGGGAATCAGCGCCTGGCGGCGGTGGGGCGCCGGTCCCTGAGGCCGGCCACCTCCAACACCTGAACGCCGATCCAGGTCTGCGCTGCCGCGTGACGCCGACCCCAGCTGCCGTTCTTCAACTGGCTCTCCAGCAAGCGCGGCAGCGACCGCCTGAGCATCTGCACCGCCTGCGGGTGCTTGATCTCCAGTAGAGTCTCGAGGACGAAAAAGAACTCGACCTTGGGCCAGGTACCGTCCTTTTCCTGAGCGTTCGACAGCGTTTCCAGGCCGACCGTCAGCTCGGAAGAATGCGGCCCGCCGGCCCAGGCCAGGGCCTGCAGGGCGCCCACCAGCAGCGGCGCGGCGAAGCCTCCGCCATACTCCATGTAGAGTGGAACGCTCCGCAGGCCGGCCACGGATTCGCTCGCCCTGGGATCGCTGGAATCGGCCCGCAGCGCCGAGCGTAGGGCCCGCTGGGAGGCCAGCAATCTCGCCCCGACGTCGGAGTGCACGGCCTGGCCGTTGGGAAGCACGAGCTCCAGAGGTTCGTCGGAGGGTCCCGGACTGAAGAACCCGCTCAGATAATGCTCGCACAGCCGCTGCTCGTGCTTGGCGGGGGTGCAACCCGAGCCGTAGGACCCTTCCTCACCTCGACGATCGTACAGCCAGTTCAGGCCGCGCGTGACGGGCGCCGAACCGGCTGCCATACCCAGGTCCAGCAGCAACCAGAGGGCGTCGGTCGATACGCCAAGATCGCCGTCTCCCCAACTTCCGTCCCGGTCCTGTTTGGCCAGCAGATCGCCCCGCAAATGGCGAGCGAGTTCGGGCGCGCCCCGGGTGGCGTCCTGGCGGGCCAGGAAGCCGTAGTAGTCGTGGCGTTCGCCCAGCCGGTCCCGGCCGCGGTCCACGGCGTCCTGGATCTCTCTGATGGCTGGCGGTCCTGGGGCTTTTTTCGAGGCGCTGCGGCGTTTCGCCAAGGGTCCTTCCTCCCGGTCGTCAAGACGTCTGAAACGCGGTAGATTATCACATCCATGCTGTCCGCGCGAGAGAGCCCCCAACGGCGACCCTCTAGACAATGTGAGATATGTTACGTACGGAAGTGGTTTCGACGGGTTTCTACGTACCCGAACGTGTGATAACCAACAACGATCTGACCCAGTGGATGGAGACCAGCGACGAGTGGATCCGCCAGCGGTCGGGGATCTCCGAGCGTCGCTGGGTTGACGGGGGGGTCGGCAGCTCGGACCTGGCATTGGAGGCGGCGAACCAGGCCCTCGAAAGGGCGGGGCTCGAGGCTTCGGACCTGGACTGCGTGATCGTCGCCACACTCAGCCCTGACGTGTATTTCCCGGGGACGGGTGTGTTCCTTCAGCGAAAGCTGGGAATCGCCGGAATACCTTGCCTGGACGTGAGGAACCAATGTTCTGGCTTCATTTATGGCCTGTCTGTTGCGGACGCCTGGATCCGGACGGGGTCGTACAAGCGGGTCCTGTTGGTGGGGACCGAGGTCCATTCCACGGGTCTACAGAAGAACACCGAGGGCCGGGATACGGCGGTCCTGTTTGGTGACGGCGCCGGGGCGGTGGTGTTGGGCCCCATCGAAGATTCGGGCCGTGGTGTCCTCTCGGTGAACATCCACGCCGATGGAAAGCACGCCGAGAAGCTGTGGATGGAGGCGCCGGGCTCGCGCTACAACCCGTGGCTAGAGGCTCATCACATCGAGAGCGGGCTGACGCGACCGGTCATGGAGGGGCGCGAGGTCTTCAAGCACGCCGCGGTCCGGATGCCGCAGGCGGTGAAGGAGGCGCTGGACGCCAACGGGTTGACCGTCGAAGACGTCGATCTCGTCATACCGCACCAGGCAAACCAGCGGATCACGCAGGCCGTGCAGAAGGCGCTGGGCCTGCCGGACGAGAAGGTTGTAAGCAACATCCACAAGTATGGCAACACGACAGCGGCGAGCATTCCCATCGCGTTGCACGAGGCGTTGGAAGAAGGAAGGATCAAACCGGGGGACCTGGTTTGCCTGACCGCGTTCGGCTCAGGTTTTACGTGGGGTGCGGCTCTCATACGCTGGTGACGAAATCTAAAGGGGCTAAGGCCTCTTGGACTCGATAGAGATGCTCTGAGAATGGACATAGTCATAACCGGGGGAAGCGGATTCATAGGCACTCACCTCGTCAGGCTGTTACTCGACGAGGGGCATGCCGTGCGGATCTATGACAAACGCCCCAGCGAAGCGTTTCCCGATCTCGTCACCCTCGGCGACGTAAGAGACGAAGGGGCAATGACATCCGCGCTTCAGGGCGCCGATGTTGTCTACCATCTTGCAGCCGAGCACCATGACGATGTTCGTCCCGTCTCGAGGTATTACGAGGTCAACTCGGGTGGGGCGGAGAAACTGGTGGCTGCCTGCGAGGCCAACGGCGTCAATCGCATCATCTTCACCAGCACTGCCGCCGTCTATGGCTTGGATGAAGGAGAAGCTGACGAGTCAACTCCGGTGACGCCCTTCAACGACTACGGGAAGAGCAAGCTTCAGGCAGAGCGAGTATTTCTAGATTGGGCGAAGGTGGACACCGGCAGGTCCCTTTTCATGGTCAGGCCGGTTGTGGTCTTCGGCGAGGGCAACACGGCCAATGTCTACAACCTGATCATGCAAATCGCCGGTGGCCGTTTCATCATGGTGGGCTCGGGTGAGAACAGGAAGTCGATGGCGTACGTTGGCAATCTGGTTCCGCTGCTCGCGCAGGTTCTGGGTCGGGACAGCCAGGGCGAGATCGTCAATTATGCCGACAAGCCGGACCTGTCAGTGGGCGAGACCGTAAAAGTCATAAGAGATGAGTTGGGCCAGTCGGGCACACCGCTGCGCAGGCTACCCTATTGGCTCGGCATGCTTGGGGGCTACGGATTCGACGCACTAGCGCGCGTCCGAAACCGCGCCTACGCCATCAGCAGCATCCGCATCAAGAAATTCTGCGCCAACACGCAGGTCGCGACCCGAGTCTTCGACGATCTTGACTTCAAGGCACCCTATTCCCTCGAAGAGGGTCTGCGGCGCATGATCGCCAGTTTGCCCAGCGAGGAATCGTAGGCTTCGTGCTTGACCGTCCCACGGGGCTCTGATTAATTGACAGCCCCGGTGCCGTGGCCGAGTGGTTAGGCGGAGGCCTGCAAAGCCTCTCATGGTGGTTCGATTCCACCCGGCACCTCTGGAGGAAGTGATTGGCAAGTAGTGATCAGTGATCTGTAGATTCGGGCTGCAGAACCCTTGTCAGACGGTTGGGATCCGAGCAGCTTTACGGTTCACGCGGGCGTAGCTCAGTTGGTAGAGCGCGAGCTTCCCAAGCTCGAGGTCACGGGTTCGAGACCCGTCGCCCGCTTACACGGGGCGGTAGCTCAGTTGGCTAGAGCGCTGCGCTCACATCGCAGAGGTCGGGGGTTCGAGTCCCTCCCGCCCCATTGGAGAAGTGATTAGTGACTAGTAATTAGTGCGGGAGTAGCTCAGTTGGCCAGAGCATCAGCCTTCCAAGCTGAGGGTCGCGGGTTCGAGTCCCGTCTCCCGCTCTTTGAGAAGGTGAAAGGCACTGTGCGATGCGGT
Source organism: Gemmatimonadota bacterium (assembly GCA_039589995.1). Lineage (GTDB taxonomy): Bacteria > Gemmatimonadota > Gemmatimonadetes > Palauibacterales > KS3-K002 > JBDHGH01. Next base: position 11,619 of record JBDHGH010000107.1, read on the forward strand.
GCCTTTCGTCTTTTCTCCCTCGCCACCGAGTATTCTTGTGAGCAATGACTAAACCCTCGATTCCTCAACCGAGACATTTCGCTAGTCTGGCGCTGGTTTTCGTTTGGGCGTCGTCGCTCTCGGCGCAGTTCGTAACCATCGACATTCCAACAACATACATCGCAGGCTACGTAGAGACCGTCCGCGGCGAAGAGCTGATCTACCACTCGCCGCTGCCCTACGTCGATCGATCCTTGCTCGTTCGTTCGCTGGACCGTGACCACTCTATCGAGTGGCGCACGGCATCGGTTCCGGATGATTTCGATGGAGACACAGCAGTATTCGTGTTCATGGCGGGCATCGATGTGAACGAGGATCCGAGACGTTTTGATCTGTTTGTGAATGGGCGAAGTCGGGTGCAGTTTCGAAACCCAGAGGTGATACCAGACGGTTCGATCGTTTGGACGGGCGAGGGAGGGCTAAGAGCGGAGTTTCGCGTCACGCTGATTGACAAGTACGGCGATGCGATGGGCTACGTTTTCCTGAGTGTTCCGAGAGAACATTGGGAAGTGAGCCGTTCTTTGAATCTCCAGGTGGCGGGTGAAAGTGCCGGCGCGCGAACGTGGTTCATGATATTCAAGGAGCCCATAGCGCCGCGGGTGTCATTCCGGAACGCTCCGGCGCTGGTTCGTACCCATGAAGGTGCACAGCAAACGATT
>JBDHGH010000108.1:0-24454 GCA_039589995.1 Gemmatimonadota bacterium
GTCTATCCGTTCACGAACGATGACATCGAGATGCTGGCTTTTCTTGACGAGATCGATGCAAATTACGTCGTGATCGCCAGCCTGAGCCCGGCCACGTTTCGCTATCTCGTCCCGGTGGTTCGCAGCGTTCCAAACCGTTTTGCGGTCGAGCACACCGTCGGCGATCCCGCGGCCCCGACAGCATGGGTGCTGGCGTATTTGGGCTCCGGCGTCTCAGACAGTCCACCGATCGAACCAGACTGATATGGTTGATATACCACGAGTCCTGATCCTGCTCGGAACCAGACCCGAAGCCATCAAACTCGCTCCTGTCGCTCAAGCCTTTCGGTCGCGAGAAGAGCAAATCGACGTCCGCGTCGTCTCTACGGGGCAGCACGACGACCTGCTGGATAGCGCGGTGGCTAGCCTCGAGATGACGATCGACGAGGATTTGGCGATCATGCGCCCCAACCAGGATCTGTACGACATCGGTATCCAGTGCCTCGACAAACTGAGGACGACGCTCAAAGGCTGGAGTCCCGACGTGGTCGTGGTGCAGGGTGATACAGCGACGGTGTTCTTTGGTGGTTTGGCCGGTTTCTACGAAGGCGCCAAAGTCGCGCATGTCGAGGCCGGCCTGCGCTCCGGCAACAAGTGGGCTCCTTTCCCGGAAGAAATCTACCGTCGGTTGACCGACGTCGTATCCGATTTCTTCTTCGCGCCCACCGGTGCCTCGAAGGACAACCTGGTGGCCGAGGGAATTCCCAGCGACCAAGTCAACGTCACCGGGAATACCGTTATCGATGCCGTCCAGGAACTCGCGCGGATGGATCAACCCATCGCCGATCGTCGCTTGAGGGAACTTCTCGACACGGATCGACGGATCGTCCTGATCACGGCCCACCGGCGTGAATCGTTTGGCGAGCCCATGCGCGAGTCATTCGGAGCTTTGCGAACACTGGCTGAAGAGCATTCGGATCATGTCTTTGTCTACCCTGTGCACCCGAATCCGAACGTCCTGAGACCGGCGCAGGAAATTCTGGCAGACGTCGCGAATTTCCACCTGCTCGAACCGCTATGTTATTTCGACTTGATCTCGACCTTGTCGCGATCCTATCTGGTTCTGACCGATTCGGGCGGAATCCAGGAGGAGGGTCCATCGTTCGGTGTTCCCGTCCTGGTGATGCGAGAGGTGACCGAGCGCCCGGAAGGAGTCGCGGCGGGCGTTGCCGCTCTGGTGGGTACGTCACGTGAGAAAATACTCACGATGGGGCGCGAGTTACTCAACGACCCCTCTGTTTACCAGAGCATGGCCCAAGCGGTGAACCCATACGGTGATGGACGCGCAGGGGAGCGAATCGCCGATATCCTGGTCCACAGTCTACTCGGCGTCCCCAGGAAAACGGAGGACTGGGGCTGAGGATTCTCCAGCAGTGTCTCTACTACCCGCCGGAAGTCGGCGGACTCGAGAGTCACGCCGCGGGACTCGGCGAGGGTCTCGCCGCGGCGGGGCACGGTGTGGAGATGATCACCTCCCGCTCGCAGCCGGGCTTGAAGAGCTACGAACGGGCGGGCGGTGTCAGCGTCCACCGCGCATGGATGCCCGGGCGATCGCCGGCCGGCTGGCTCGCCCACATCGGTGCCACGGTCCCCCTACACGCCCGATTGGCCCGAACCACTGACATCTATCACGCGCACACGTTCGCCTGCGGCATACCACCGATGATCAATCGGCGACGTAGCCCGCGGCCGTTCGTCCTCACGCTACACACGTCCCATTTTCTGATGAGAGCGGACGGGATGATGTGGCGGAAAATCTTCCGGCGTATCATCCGGTCGTGCGACTACTTGCTGGCTACCAGCCAGGAGATCCGAGACGTCGCGCTCGAGCTATTTCCGCACCCTCGCTCGGAGGTCATGACCAACGCGGTGGACACCGACCGCTTTGCGCCGTCGGCTGGACCCGCAACAAGCGGCCGCCGACGGCTGGTCGTTCCCAGGCGCCTGTTTCCGAAGAACGGAGTCGAATATCTTGTCCGCGCCATGCCCCTCATATGCGAGGGGGTCGATGTGGAGGCCCGCATCGTGGGGGACGGCCCGGAACGCGCCCGGCTGTCGGCGCTGGCTGCCGAACTTGGAGTCGCCGAGCGTGTAGAATTCGCCGGACCGCGTTCCAATCATGAGATGCCAGCGCTTCTGAACGAAGCCGAAATTGCCGTGATCCCCTCGCTGATGGAGGCCACGTCGATCGCTGCGCTGGAGGCGATGGCGTGCGGAGTTCCCGTCGCCGCCTCCGCTGTGGGGGGGTTGCCCGAAATCATAGACGAGGGCGTAGGGGCCCTCTTCGAGCCGGCCGACCCTGAAGCGCTAGCCACGGCCGTGCTCGACTTGCTACAGCGAGAAGATCTGCAAACTCTCGGAAGTGAGGGGCGCCGGCGCGTCGAGGCCAATTGGAGTCTGCGCCGCATGGTAGAACGTCATATCGAGATCTATAGCGAGTTACTGGATGAAGAGAAAGCATAGAGCACCAGAACCGAACCAGGACGTCACCCGTAGCGACGATTCACGATGGCTGCCGGGGTGGGCGCCGTACGTGGTCTTCGCACTTTTGGCGGCGTTTCTGTTCCGAGAGTTCATCGTCTCCAAAGGCATTCTGTTTGGGACCGATGTCCTGGCGCTGGGCTACTATGCTCGGCACTTCTATGCTGAGATGGTGCGGTCGGGCACATTCCCTATGTGGAATCCCCACATATTCGGGGGACTTCCGTTCGTCGACGCTATGCACGGCGACATCTTCTATCCTACCTCGGTTCTGACGTTCGTGATGCCCGTGCATCGGGCGATGGGCTGGAAGATCGTACTGCACATCTTCTTGGCGGGGGTCTTCACTTATGGATGGCTCCGTCATCTGAGCATCGGTCGACTGATCGCGTTGTTCGGTGGGATCACCTATATGCTGGCGCCGGTGATGGTGACCCTCGTCTACCCGGGTCACGACGGAAAATTATTCGTCTCGGCGTTGACCCCCCTGGCGCTCTGGGTGACTGACTGGGCGATCGCTCGAGGCGGCGTACAACGGTTCGCGACGCTGGCGATCGTCGTGGCGCTTCTGATCTATACCGCCCATATGCAGCTGGCCTACTACACGGTATGGGCGATAGCCATACTTGCCATTTACCGGCTGATCGAAGCTCGTCGAACCGAAGGCACATCAAACGGTAAGTTGGCCGGGCGCTTTGTGATGTTCGGGCTGGCCGGCGTCATCGGTGCCCTGGGAATAGGCGCGATGCAGTTGTGGACGCCTCTGCGCTATCTGACCAAGTACTCGCAAAGGGTTGAAAAGAGCATCGAGGCGGAGGCCGAGAGCGCCTACGCACGAGCAACGTCCTGGTCGCTCCATCCCGAAGAAGCTTTTTCGCTGGTCGTACCCGAGTTTGTGGGAGCGAATCTGCAGACCCAGCAGGGACCAGTTCAGACGTACTGGGGTCGCAATCCCTTCAAGCTCAATCACGAATACGCCGGCTTGATCCCGCTGCTGCTATTGCCGCTAGCGTTCCTTACACGCCGCCGGCGCGGGGAGGTCTGGTTGTTCACTGGGATCGCCGCAGCAAGCTTGATCTTCGCCCTGGGTGCCACCACGCCACTGTTCCGGCTGTTCTATTGGCTGGTGCCGGGCGTGAAGCTGTTCAGAGCGCCCAGCAGTATCATGTTCGTCTTCGCCATCGCCGTGGTGACCGTGGCCGCGTTGGGACTGGAGGGCGCACGCGAGAGCAAAGGGGCCGACGACTGGGTCGAAGTGTCGCCCAGAGTGAGCTTCTATCTTTGGGGCGCTGCCGGGTTCATGCTGCTGCTGGCGCTCCTGGGCTCGGCCGGCGTCCTCACCGACTTGTGGCAGGCGACCCTCTACCCGAACATGGCACCGCCCAAGTTGGCCGCTTTACAGGCGAATCTGCCGAACATCAAGCGCGGTCTATGGCTCAGTTTCCTGCTCGCCGGACTATCGGCGGGGGCCTGGCAGTTGATGGTTCGCGGGTCGCTCCCACGGGCAGGCTTCATCGCAGCGATCACGCTGCTATCGGCCCTCGACATGTTCCGGGTCAATCCCCAGTACATCTTGGTGGTCCCGGTAGCGCCGCTGTACCCGATGGACGATGTGACCGAGTTTCTGCTCGATAAGGTCGAGACCGAAGATCCGTTTAGGGTTTACGCGCCTCCCTTTCGGGGGGCTGTGCACCAACCCAATCACTTCGCGTTCTACGGAATCGACGAGCTCACCGGACACCACGGGAACGAACTGGGCCGCTACACCGACCTAAGTCAACCTGAAGTGCTCCAAGCTGATGGACTGAAGATGCTGCGGACGCTCAACGTTCGTTATATCGTCGCGCCAGGGCCGGTCCGCGGGCCCGGAATCAGGCCAGCGTTCGAGGGACAGCGCGCGTCGGTATTCGAGGTGAAGTTGACTGCTCCGAGGGCTTTTCTGGTCGGAGCCGCCGAGGTCGTGCCCGACACGCTGGCGCTCGATCGGTTGAGAGCCCCTGACCTGCTCCCATGGCAGGTGGCCGTTCTGGAGGACAGCCTCGGCTATCCGCTTGTACCGGTCGATCGCGTTCTTCCTGTCGACACGGCCTCGGGGACCCTGGATATAAGCGAACTCGAACGAAACGACGTCCGCTGGGTGGAGCGAAGCGTCAACGCCCAGACCCTCGAAGTAGATGCAGAAGCGCCCTCTCTGCTCGTGATTTCCGACAACTACTACCCGGCGTGGCGTGCCACCGTCGACGGTGAAGCCGTTCCAGTCGTCCTAGCCGACTACTCGTTCCGCGGTGTCCCGGTTCCTGAAGGGACGCACACTGTCCGTCTCGAGTACCACTCCACGCTCTTCCAAGCTGCCGTCTGGACGACGGTATTGTCGCTCCTACTCGTGGTGGGGATCATCCTCGCAATGTTCGTCAGGGGCCGCCGCACTCTCCTCGAAGTCGAGCCCGGTGAGCGGTAGCGAGATCGGCGTGAGGCCGTCCTTTCCTCGCTGGGTCATTTGGGCGTTCCAGATCGCTTTGACTCTGGCGGTCACGTATTTCCTCTTCCGCTCGGTCAGACTCTCGTGGAGCGAATTGGCCGACGTCAGCTTGGCGACTTGGCGTCCGAGAACCCTCCCGTTCGTTGCCTCGTGCGTCGTTTTGTTGTCGGTATTCGTCTATTTGGCAGGACTCTGGGCGCTGATGGTGAGACGGTTGGGCGGGCCAAGGCTCAGCTTGCATGAATCGATGAAGATCTTCTTCATCGCCAATCTGGGCCGCTACGTGCCGGGCAAGGTGTGGCAGCTGGCTGGATTGACGTACCTGGCGGGGAAGAGTGGCGTGAGCCTTCCCGTGGCCTCTTCGGCAGCGGTACTGGGGCAGATCTTTGCCCTCGCAGCCGCGGCGGTTTTGGGCGGAATCGCGTTGGCAGCCGGAGCGACCACCGGCTTTCCGGCCGAGCTCGTGCCCTGGGCTTTAGTGGTCGCCGTCGGAATCGTCGCAGTCGTGACCGTGCCGCCAGTACTGAGAACGATTCTGCGGCTGGCGTTCAAGCTGGGCCGCCGACAGGAAGAGACGCCCCGACTGGATTCGCTTTTCGGGGCCCGCTGGCTGGGACTCTACCTGGTCGCCTGGCTGGGTTACGGGATCGCCTTCGGACTGTTGTGGGGGTCCTTTCCGCCCCTTCCGGCGGTGTCCTGGCCGGCTGCCGTGGGTGGCTTCGGCGGCGCCTATTTCCTAGGATACGCAGCCATCTTTGCACCGGCAGGTATCGGAGTGCGGGAGGGGGCGATGGCGGTATTGCTGTCCCCATGGATTAGCGCCGCCGACGCGACCGTGCTGGCAGTCCTCGCTCGCTTGTGGATGACGGTGGCCGAGTTGGTACCGGTGGCTCTGGTTGCTGTTGCTGCTGGCCTGGGCTTGTCGAATCGAAACTCCAGAAGCGAAGACGATGCCATCTGAACAGGAACTCACACTGGTCGTCATACCGACCTACAACGAGTGCGAGAACATAGGGACCATCGTTCCACTCGTCTTGGGCCAGCGGCCCGGCATTCACGTGCTCATCGTAGACGACAACTCACCTGATGGGACGGGAGCCATCGCCGATGAGATGGCGACAGCCGACTCGAGAATTCACGTCCTGCATCGCGAAGGAAAGCTGGGCCTGGGCACGGCCTACGTCGCGGGCTTCAGGTGGGCGCTCGAGCGCGACTACGAGTACATCTTCGAGATGGACTCCGATTTCTCACACAACCCCGATCACATCCCCGAATTCCTCGAGGCTGCCCAGAAGTACGATCTCGTTTTGGGGTCGCGCTACCTGAGAGGCGTGACCGTGGTCAACTGGCCCATGTCGCGCCTGCTGCTGAGCTATTCCGCCAACATCTACGCCCGTGTGGTGACCGGCTTGCCTTTCACCGACACAACGGGCGGGTTCAAGTGTTACCATCGCAAGGTTCTCGAAGGCATCGATCTCGAGGCGATACGTTCCGAGGGCTACTCGTTCCAGATCGAGACGTCGTTTCGGGCCTGGCGGAAGGGCTTTAGCATCGGCGAGATCAAGATCCTCTTCACCGACCGCACCGAGGGCACCAGCAAGATGAGCGGGAAGATCGTCCGTGAGGCGGTCTGGCGCGTCTGGAAGCTACGTTTGATGAGGATCTTCCGGCGGCTGTGAGGGGAGCGAGACTATGAGGGAGCCGCAGTCGAGCTCGCGGATGGCTCGTTTTGGGCCGACCGCGTACCCGCTGATTTGGGTTTGCGGGGCTCACGTAGTTCTGGCTTTTCTACTCTTCGACCCCAAGCCGTTCTTGGGCGGTGACAACTACTGGTACATGCTGCTCGCCGACAGTCTGCGCAGCGGCGAAGGGTATCGCGACCTGTGGCTGCCGACCATGCCGGCCCACACTCGATATCCGCCGGTGTATCCCGCGGCTCTGGCGATTCTGGGGCTACTGAGCAACTCGGCGCTGGTCTTCAAGCTGCTATCGGTCGCACTCACGACGGGCGTTGTAGCCTTCGTGTTCAAACTTGCGAAAGAACGGACCAGCGATGGTGAGCTGGCCCTGATGGCCGGGGCACTGGCCGCTGCGACACCGATCCTGGTGGAGTACAGCCACTGGGTCCTGTCGGAACCGGCTTTCACTTTCTTGCTGATGGTAGCGCTTTACGCATTCACGAAGGACAGGGAAGGGGACTCTGCACGACTCTTCGCTCTGGGCACGGCCGCAGCGATCCTGGCCGGCCTGACCCGTAGTGCCGGGTACCCCTTGATATTGGCCATCGTGATCGCGCTCGCTGCGGGTCGACACTGGAAACGCTGCGCAATTTTCCTTGGCCTGACCGTATTGGTGATGGGAGCGTGGTGGCTGAGAAATCGCTTGGCCGTCTCGGGAGATCTTCCATACAGCCAGTGGATACTATTCCGTGATCCTTATCGGCCCGAACTGGGCACCGTGACAACGGCCGAACTGTTCGCGCGTTTCTTCGAGAACGTGAAGGTATACACGCTTTCAGTCTTGCCACGCTCCTTCGGGGGTCGTGACCTAAGTATCAGTATGGCAAGCATTTATGGCGTCACACTGGCTATCCCCATTCTCGCCGGCGGGTTTCGTCAGATAAAGAAGCTGGGAGTGGCGGAACTGTTCTTCGTGTTCTACATGGGCCTGGTATTCCTGTGGCCGCAGGCGTGGAGTGATCAGCGGCTTCTGTTACCGGCACTGCCCGTGGTCATCGTCTTGCTGTTGGAAGGCACAGCGTGGATCGCTCGAGCGATCGTGAAGACGGAGCAGAGAACAGCACTCGTTGCGTATGCCGTTGGCGCCTTGCTGATTGGCGTCGCCGTGCTCGGGAATGTACGCGTGATGGGCGAAGCGATAGGCTGCTCGAAACAGTACTGGGGTGGAAACCACTACGCGTGCTATCCCCGCGCGATGGCCGATTTCATAGACGTGGCGAACTGGACTCGGGACGGAACGCCGGCGGACGCCATCGTGGTAAACAGGAAACCGCAGATCTTTTACTGGTACGCTCGACGCCGTGGGGACAACTACCCCTATACAACCGACCCAGACTCGATCATGAGCTTCATAGAGGCACAGGACGCGAGCTACGTGGTGGTGGATAACTGGAGCGCGACGACGTATCGGTATCTGGTCCCCGCGATACAAGCGAGGACCGAGCGCTTCGGACTGGCCCATCAACTCGGAAACCCGCCAACGTACCTGCTCACGTATAGAAAGGAGAGTGGCCGTTGAATCGGGCACTCGAAAAGAAGAATGCGGTGGCGAGCGATCCCGTCGGCGAAGAGACACTCCAAATCATGAGCCATGCGCCCCGGTACAACCGCTGGGTCGCGCAACTCATTCAACCCCATCTGGGCAACAGAGTGCTCGAGGTCGGCGCCGGCATCGCCAACATGACGCCGTTCCTGTTGCCACGCGAGTATGTCGTGGCCACCGATCCCGACCCGGCCTATTTAGCCGTTCTCGAGAAAAAGATGCGGAAAGAGAGGAGCGTGACTGTTCGCTCGTTGAAGCTTCCCGACCTGTCTGAGAGTTGGAAGGATGAGCACCTCGATACGGCCGTTCTATTGAACATCCTCGAACACGTCGAAGAAGATCAAGAATCGCTGACCAACCTGGGGGGCATTCTGACGCCGGGAGGGCGAATCGTGATCTTCGTACCCGCCGTTCCGGCTCTCCATGGTTCTTTGGACCTGGCCCTCAGCCACGTCCGCCGATACTCGGCCTCGCAGTTGACGGGAATGCTCGAGAAGGCGGGTTTGAGGGTTCAGGCGATGAGGTACTGTAACTTCGTGGGAATGTTCGGGTGGTGGTTCTACAGCAGAATTGCAAAGCGTCAGGTCCTACCTTCGCTCCAAGTCAGGATGTTCGATCTCATGGTGCCGATGCTTTCTCGAATCGAGTTGCTGATACCACCGCCCATCGGGCAATCGCTACTAGCTGTGGGAAGAAAGGAGGCCTGACTAGCACAGGCCTCGATAAGGGGTTAGTGTTGGGAAGCCGTTAGGTTACATAATATGTATTATGCGCCCCCAGACGATCCCTCAGGTCTCTCTAGCGATCACCCGCCTTCGGTACCCTCTGCCGACGGCTGGATCGCTAATGCTCCGGACGCCCTAGCACGATACTCGGCAGCCCGCATCTCGTAGAACGGGCGAGCGGGAGATTCTTCGGGTGAGGATTCCACGAGTTCGTCATACACCGACGCCGCTCCGGCCCAATCGCCGCTCGCCGCCATGAGGAGTCCCATGGCCTCCAACGCACGCGCCCTTTGTACTCGCAGGTCGGTTTCCTGTTCTATGCGGCGGTACGCTCCGATCGCGCCGGCCGTATCACCCACCTCCTCGTACGCGGCCGCAGCCAAGAACGCCGCCCTCAGCGAGAGAATGTCGTCACCCAAGTTGTCCATCGCCTGGCGTGCCGGTTCGATCGCCTCCGCTGCCCGGTTGGCCTGCAGAAGCGTATGAGCTAGCAGTACCCGGGCTTCCTGTGCGTAGGTCGTCCCGTTGAACTGTATCAGATAGGCTCGCAGTTGCTCGACCACCTGGTCGGTCGTTCCCGACTGCAGCTGGAAGCGCAGGTTGACCATCTCGGTGGCTGCGGCCAACCGAACCTTCGTTTTATAGTCCATGTAGTACTTCACGGCGAAGATGATGATCGCCGCAGCCATGACAGTGAGTACCAGGCCGCGGGTGTTGCGCTGCGCCCAGGCTACGAGCTGAAGAGTCCCGGCGACAAAACGATCCTCGCCGGAGGTGTCGTACTGATTCATCGGCTTGTTACTCCTCCGGATCCTTGGCGGCCAGGTATCCAGCCGCGAAGGCACGTGCGATTGCGATTTCAACTGCGTAAGGACCCAGCTCGTCGACCAGCGTGCGGATCAGGTTCCTAAATTCACCTTCGCGGAGCTCCTCGGCCATTGCGGCCAGTCTCTCACGCGAACTGGGGGGTTCGTCCTCTTGCGTCGTCAGGTCGGCCTCGTCGACCGCTTCTTGTGATTCGACTTCCTGTTCGATCCGTTCGATCCCGTCACTACCGTCGAGAAAATCGGGAAAGAAGGTGTCTGTGGCTCCGACGGTAGCGGCCTCTTCCTCTTCCTCTACCTCGATGTCATCGATGCCGATAGCGAACTCCTCAGCGGCGACCTCCTCGAGATCGCTGGTGAGCGATTCGAGCTCCCCGGCATCGATCTCTACTTCTTCCTCGGTGACATCGATGTGAATTAGGTCCTCGAGTTCCCCACCCACCGCCATGACCGCGTCATCACCGGCCATTGAAACGTCTTCGACCCGCTCTTCGGTCTCCGTTTCATCCTCTTCCACCTCTATCGAGGCCGCCCCGACGGCGAGGAGATCCTCGCCATCCTGCTCCGCCTCAGGGTCTACGACTTCAGCCTCCTCAGCGTCCGGGTGGAACGGCGGAGCCAGATCCTCCTTCGCCTGCTCCCTTCTGGGGCTGTCGGATCCACCGATGAACGGTGTCGGAATCGTCGGCACTATCGTCTCTCCTTCCCGCGGTTTGAACCACCCAAATCTACAAGAGGGATCCTCGGGGTCAAACTTCCCGAATGCGTCTCAGCGCGCATACCTGAGGAGGATGAAGCCCAAGACCAGGGCGACGACGAATACCACCGTCAGGACATTGAAATAGCGGTCGATGAAGTCCCTGATTTGGGGTCCCCAGATACGAATGAGCCCCGAGACCAGGAAGAACCGCGCCCCCCTGCTGACGGCCGAAACAACGACAAACAGCACGAACGGCACGGCAAAAGCCCCGGCAGCGATAGTGAACACCTTGTACGGTATCGGAGTGAACCCGGCCGTTCCCAGCGCCAGCACGAGATTCGCCGCGTAAAGGTCTCCGACGCGCTGGAAAGCTTCGCCAGCGTTGTAGAAGTCGATGATAGGCTGACCGATAAGCTCGAACAGCTGATAGCCGATGAGGTAGCCGAAGATTCCGCCCAGCACCGAACCCGCGGTGCAAATCGCCGCGAAATAGAGGCTACGTTTTGGCTGGCCAACGCAGAGGGCAATCAGTAGTACATCCGGCGGCACGAGAAAGAACGACGCCTCTACAAACGCGAGCACGAATAGCGCCGCCGACCCGTAAGGTGACTCTGCCCAGCCCAAGACCCAATCGTAGAGGCGTCGGATCCAACCTCTGCGGGGCGCCGATTCGATAACCGGCTCGCCCCGCTCTTTCGAATTAGCCGTCATGCAGATCGTCCTCGTTGCCTTTGGCCAGCCCTCCCAAACCGTGGAGTGCCACGAATCTCACATCAGCAATCACCTCATCCTCGGTGGACTCCGCATCGTGCCTAACCACTTTGTGCAGCTCTTGCGAATCGGCATCGCCAATCGGTATCAGCATCTGGCCGCCGATGTTCAGCTGCTCGATCAACGGTTTGGGAATCTCGCCGGCTCCCGCCGCAACGAGGATTGCATCGAATGGAGAATAGCTGCGCCAGCCGTAACTTCCGTCGCTAGCCCGAATCACCACATTTGTGAACCCGATCGCCTCGATCCGGGCTCGGGCAGACCGTGCCAGTTCCGGTACACGTTCGATAGAAAAGACTTGTCGGGCGAGCATCGCCAGCAGCGCCGTCTGATATCCCGAACCCGTGCCGATCTCCAAGATTCGCTCGTCACCCGTTAGAGCCAGGCTCTGCAGGTAGAGCGCGTGGGTGCTGGGTCTCGAGATCGTCTGCCCGTGGCCGAGGGGGAGGGCCTCGTCAGCGTAGGCCCGCGCTTCGAAGACCTCCGGAACGAACAGGTGTCGTGGAACCTGGTCGAAGGCGTGTAGAACGGCCAGGTCGTTGACACCGGCGATGCGGAGCTTTTCGATCAATTGGCGCCGGCGCTCCTGGTGCGTCGCCAGGTCTCGGGACTTGGGATTCAAGCCGAGCCTTTACGAGGATGGTCCAGCGTTTCGGTTAGCCGCTCCAAACCCTCGCGTAGCTTACCGAGGGCCTTGCGATCGAGAGCCATACCCGCGGCCTTCTCGAGGTCCCCTTCCTCACGCAACTGTTCGAGTCGCCGCCTGGCGCCGTCGATCGTGAACTTCTCCTCGTACAACAGGTTCTTGACCAGCTCGATCAACTTGATCTCGCGCGCGCGGTAGACCCTGTTGCCGGCGCGATTCTTTGTCGGACTGAGTTCTTTGAACTGCGTTTCCCAGTACCGAAGCACGTGCGGTTTCAGACCCGCCATCTCGCAGACTTCTCCGATGGAGTAGTAAGTCGGCCGTGGCTTGCTTGGGCGGCTTGCCCTCGAAGAGGATGTTGTACACTTCCTCGACGATAGGCATCTCGACCTGTTGTTGCTGCGCCAGCCTGCGGGCGGCCTTGGTCGTTCGAACGCCTTCGGCCACCATCTTCATGCTCGAGAGTATGTCGTCCAGCGATTCTCCCCGTCCCAGCCTCACGCCCACCGTTCGGTTACGGCTCAACTCCGAAGAACACGTCAACACCAGGTCGCCCAATCCGGCGAGTCCGGCAAAAGTCGAAGCGCGTGCGCCCATGGCGAGGCCGAGTGCCGATCCCGGCCGCGATACCGGCAGCCAGAGCGATGACGTTCTTGAGTGCCGCCGCCAGTTCCACGCCCAGCACGTCCTCATTGGTATAGACCCGGAAGCGTTCGGTAACGAAGAAATCCTGCACTCTTTCGGCGACGCCTTGGTCTTCACAGGCGGCGACGATGGCGGTGGGGTCCCCTTCCCCGACTTCTCGCGCGAACGTCGGTCCCGACAGGGCCACGGGCGACGGAGAGGCCGGGAACAGCTCACCGAGTATCTCGCTCGGCCGCTCCAGGGTCTCGACCTCGATTCCCTTGGTTGCCGAGAGCACAATAGCATCGCTAGGGACGAACGGCGTTGCCGCGGTCAACACGTCGCGAAACACGTGTGACGGCGTGACGCACGTGACGAGTTCGGCCCCTTCGAGCGCCTCCTGGTGCTCCAGACAAACCTGGACCGTCTGCGGAAGCCGTACCCCAGGCAAATAGTCGAGGTTCTCTCGGCCGTGGTTGATCTGGTCCGCGACAGAGGATTCGTAGCTCCACATTCGCACGGAGTGGCCCTTGTCTCCCAACAGCTTGGCCAGCGCCGTTCCCCAACTTCCCGCACCGATCACCGTCACTCGGCCCATGCTCACGCCTCGCTGGCAGCTTGATTGGGTTGGGACTCAGCCGGAGCACCGGATCCCCGGGCGATGCGCGGCTCCTTCCCTGCGAACAAGCGGCGCACATTGGAGCGGTGGGTCCACCACACGAGCGCCGCCAGGGGAAGAGTCGACCAGAATACAAAGTCGAAGCGATGCCCCGTCATCCAAGCCAAAGCCGGGAAAAGGCTCACCGCGGTCAGAGAGGAGAGCGATGCGATTCGGAACGCGACGATCATCGCAAGCCAGGCGACGAAAGCCAGGCCAACTGCGCCCGGGGCTAGGGCCAGGTAGACACCGGCTCCGGTGGCAACGCCCTTGCCACCACGGAACTTCACCCACACCGAGAAGATGTGGCCCAGCACCGCGGCGATTCCATAAGCGAGTGCCAGCTGGGGCACATCCATGCCGTCGATTTGCGGGAAGAAGTGTGCTGGGACGAGACCCTTCCCCACGTCGACCAGCGTGCACAGTGCGGCCAGTCCGAGCCCCGTTGCTCGATACAGGTTCGATGCGCCTAGATTACCGCTTCCCCATTCGCGCAAATCGATTCCCCGGGTCCGAGCCAGCACCAGGCTTGTGGGTGTCGAGCCGAGGACGTAGGCGAGAACCAAGAGCGCTACGACTGTCACGAGCGTTCCTTTCGTCGTGCCCTCAACTTCAAACGGATCGGACTACCGGTGAAACCCCAGGCCTTTCTAAAACCCTTCATCAGATAGCGCACATAGTTTTCGGGCACGTCCTTGGGGTAGTTACACCATATCGCGAACGCCGGCGGCGCTTCCTTGACCTGTGTCGCGTAGAAGAATTTCAGTGGTTTACCGCGCCGCTGTGGCGGCTGGACCGCTTCGGTCAGCGACCCCAGCTCTGTATTGAGTTCGTGCGTCGAGACGCGCTTCTTCCGCTCTTCCCCCACCTGCCAGGCGATATCAAGCGCTCGGCGAACCCGCTGTCCGTTTAGCGCGGAAATGAAGACGATGGGGACAGCGCTGAGAAACGGTACGCGGCCCCGTATCTCTCTCTCCATGCGCGCAACGGTGTGCGTGTCCTTCTCCGCCAGATCCCACTTGTTGACTGCCAGGACCAGACCGCGACCGGCATCCCACGCCATCCTGGCAATGCGGAAGTCCTGGTTGCCCAGGCCCTGGTCGGCATCGGTGATCAACAGACATACGTCGGCGCGATCGATGGCACGGTGTGTTCGAACCATCGCATAGTACTCGAGGCCTTCGGTCACCCGACTTCTTCTGCGAAGACCGGCTGTGTCGACGAAGACGAAGCGTCTTCCATCGCTCTCGTAGAAGGAGTCGATGGCGTCTCGTGTCGTTCCTGCCGTCTCGGAAACCACCAACCTCTCGGACCCCAGAATCTTGTTAATGAAACTGGACTTTCCGACGTTGGGGCGGCCAATCACCGCCAATCGCATCCCAGAGGTCGCGCCCGCCATGACCTGCTCCGATGGCAATAACTCAACCATACGATCCAACAAGTCGCCGCTTCCCTTTCCACTGGCTGCGGATAGCGGGAACGGGTCGCCAAGTCCTAACGAGTAGAACTCCAGGTGCTCCGTCGAGTCCGGGAGGTTGTCCACCTTGTTCACCACCAGGAGCACCGGAATCTCTTGCTTCCTCAGCAACTCGCTGATGTGTTCATCCAGCGGGTGCACGCCTTCGCGACCGTCGACCATGAATACCAGCAGATCGGCATTCTCCATCGCAGCGATCGCTTGTTGCCGAACCGCCCCGTCGATGTCGCTGACCGCATCCTCGACGATCCCTCCGGTGTCGACAACGTAGAACCGCCGGCCGGCCCAGTCTGCTTCCGCGAAGTGCACGTCGCGTGTAACGCCGGGTTGGCTATCGACGATGGCCGGACGCCCGCCCACGATACGATTAAAGAACGTCGATTTCCCCACGTTGGGGCGACCGACGATTGCTATAGCAGGCAAAGGGACTGGAGTCGCTGATGTAGTCCGGGAGGCCTCGGGCTCCTGTGACGACCCCGGCAGTGCCGTTGATGACTCGGGTTGCATACCGCTGCGCAGCTAGCGTTAAGTTCAAGTGGACAAGGATAAGCACCAATCTAGGCGTGACTTATACCTTGTCAACTTGAGCGTTACTGGAAGCTGAAATGTAGCGTCTTGAGGAGCAGAGAGGCGCCCAGATGAAACGAGAGCGAGGAGCAGAGTACCGCTCCTCGCTCTCTGTATCGGTTCCGCAACTGGGACCTCAGCCGCCTGCCTGAGCCCGCGCTCCTTCGGCCGGTCGATAGACAAAGCCCGTGATTAGGGCCGATGACTCAGTCGATACGCTAAACTCGGCTTGCGTATCTACCTCCGGCGCGACGACTGTGGCGGTCTCGGTGGCCACCACCTCGCCGTTGCCGTCGACAAAGTCGAAGTGTACGACAACCTCGCTGTCCGCATCGAGCTTCATGTTGTAAATGTAACCGTAGATGGTGTAAACACCCTCTTCGGACTCGAGTTCGAGGTCGGTAAGCTCGGCCCCTAGCGCCTCCCGCGCTTCCAACACCGCCAAGGCGTCGTTCAATAGTTCCAGTTCGCGATAGGCGTTCGCCAGTAGAGCCAGGTGGTCCATGCTCATCGGGTATCGTTCCACCAACAGCCCTGACACCGCGGCCAATGAATCCCACTGCTGGGCGCCCATGTACGCCCGGGCGAGCTGCTGCAGAGTGTTGATCCGATAGCTATCGACGTCTAACGCCATTCGAAACGCCACGACGGCCTGTTCCGACATCCCGATTCGATTCAGACCCAACCCGATGTTGTGGTACTCTTGGGCCGTGAGGTCCTCTCGAGCCAGAAGGGCATCGTAGTGACCCTGGGCCACAGAGCGAAGCGAGTCCGACTTGGCCAACAGCGCCTGTTTCTCAGGACCGTCCTCAAGCTCCTCGGCCTGGTCGGCCGCTTGATCAGCACCTCGAACCAGCACGACCGCCGCATTCGACATGGCATCGACGTTGCCTGGCGCGATCTCGAGGTACATGTCGTAGGCTTCTGCGGCGTCCTCAAAACGCTCCCGCATAGCCAGAATCTGGGCCAGGTTGAACGCCGCGGCGCTGCTGAACTCCTGTCGCTGGGCTTCGCTGATTCGGGGAGCGTCCCCTACGGAATTGAGTGCGTTCTGATACGCGTACACACCCAGTGCCTCATAGTGGCCCCGCTCCTCCTCCGTCTCGGCGGTCAAGGCCCGGTTGGTGTAGATGATCCCAAGCTGAAGCATCGGCTGCGGCAACTCATCGTACAACTTCCACGCGTTGTTGTAGTACTCGATGGCCGTTTCTTCGTCTTCGTTTTGACTGTAGCGGACACCGAGGTTCCAAGCTCTGGTCCAAGCTTGATAACGAAACGTATCGACCGTGGCTGTGTAGCAGGACCACATGTCGACGGCTTTCGTGAAGGCCGCATCGGCCTCGTCGAACTGATTTAGCTCCGCGTAGGCTTGACCCGCCATCGCGTAGTTTTTTGGATTATCCGGCTGGCGCTGGAAGCCCTCTTCCAACACATCCACCGCTTGCTGCCACAGATTGCGGGCATCCTCGGGCTTTGACTGTCGCCTTGCACGAGAGATGTAAAGCTCCGCACTGGTCACCCATCTTCCGCCTTTGGGCGCCTGGCCGACGCAATCCTGCGCTATCAAGGCTGACGGCGTGGAGGGCATGAAAACCAGCGCGACGGCGCCTCCAATTATCACGCTTAAACGACGTAGGCTCATGAAAACGTCCTCCCTGGGACTTCGGGGCGGGGCGTTATGCCCCAGCCAACTGTATGCTAGTCAACTCTCCCGCTTCGACTCCAGCAGACTTTCTATTTCTTCCCGCACCTTTAGCGGTGGTAAACCGAGGGCCCGCGCTGCCTGAGTTATATCATCATACTCCGGTTTGCAGATAACGTGCCCTTGGGCCGATTCGCTGCTTTTGATTCGAATGGAGAACCCGCGCCATTCTATCCGTTTTACGGTTCGAGGCAATACTTCGCGATCGATTGGCCAAAAGCGGAATCCCAAGGTTGTGCTGTTCTCGAAGAGGGCCTGGCCGATTACTTCCCGTAGTTCTTGCGTCACCAGGGCCTCGAGGCGAATTCCCGTGCGTCCCTTCTTCATCTGTACCGGATGGGTCCACACGTCGGTGGCACCGGCGGAGGAGAGAGCCTCGAGCAGGGAGGGTAGGTATTCTGGAGACATGTCATCGATGTCGGCCTGAATCATGTACAGACCGCCATGTTCCCGGCACTCGGCCAGAACGAGGCGGAGGGAATTGGGGTGAGTGTCAGGGTCGCGCCCCCCTGCCCCGAACCCCGATTTGGTGGGCACGAAGCTCCTGGGAGCCGAGCGCCCGTCCGTGAGCACCGACAGGAGGACAGCGCCGGTGGGCGTCGTCATCTCGGCGCGCATCTCGGAGTCGACGACGGGTATTCCTTCGAGGAGCTTCATTGTGGCCGGAGCTGGAAGTGGAAGTCTCCCGTGTGCCGTGGACACCCAACCGCGGCCCACCACCACGGGCCGCGTGTAGCATCGGTCGACATTCAGATAGCCAACACCGGCCGCCGCTCCGATGATATCGACGATGGCATCGGCAGCACCCACTTCATGGAAATGGACCCGCTCTGGCGGTAGGCCGTGAGCCTCCCCTTCGACCTCGGCCAACCGGCGGAAGGCGGCCGCCGCCGTTTCGCGTGCGGTATTTTCAACCGGCGCCGATTCAATGATCTCGAGTACGTCCTCGAGATGTCGCACGGGCTGTTCGGCGCTGGAACTAACGACCACGTGTGCACGTTGGGCATGCAGTGAGCCTCGAGTCACGCTCTCCGCTTCGAGAGTCGCTTCGACGCCCAAACCCGCGACGATCTCCTGTAGCCATTCCAGCGGAACCCCGATATCGAGCAATCCGCCTAGGATCATGTCCCCGCTGATGCCCGAGAACGGGTCGAAGATCAGGATTCGTGATGGTTCGTTCATCTAGGCACCCGGTCGTCCCAGAGGAAAGAAGACGATTGTCAGCGTACCCCTCAAAGTAAACGGGTTCCTCTCGCCGCCGCCGATTCGTTCGTTGGCGAAGTCGGGTTCGCTAGCCCACAACGGAAACGATACCATGAGCGCCACGTTTCGGTATCCCCCGGTAAGAGCCAGTCCGGCATCGGCCCAGAAATTCGAAACGTGAAGGCTGCGGGCCCGGAACTCGCCTTGTGCCTGGCCTTCGCCTTCGGGGAGCTGCTGCCAATCGAACAGGAATGAAGCGTCCTCGTTCATTTGTTCGGGACCCAATCGATCGGGGATGCCTGGAATCCATGCCGTCTCGAGGTATCCATCGGCGCGTCCCCACAGTCCGGACGGAGCCTCGAACGACCGACTGAGCATCCCCATCGCGCCCACATAGCCGTCAGCCAGGGGCTGTGTGATCTGGTATGCTCTCAGGTTGGGGCCACCGGGAACGATGTAGGCCACGTCTTGGAACAACGCGCCCTTTACGTCCAGGTATGGGTTCAACCACCGGTGTATGGGACCGGCCCCGTACATCAAGAAGCGCCTCTGCATCGGAGACCCACTCGAGGCCCAGCCGCCGGACATCCGAAGAATCCAGTCTAGTCGACGAATCTTGCCATAGACCTCGGCGGAAAGGTCGGCGCGCAGATAGCTATAGTCACCACCCGCTATCTTGACCCCAACGCCCAGGCTAACCTCGAGTCGCGGGGCAGACCACTCTCCCCTTCCCCACTCCGCTTCGCCGGCCAGAGCGACGTCTTCGCCGCCGCTCCAAGGATACGGAGTATCCACAGGCTCGCAGGGAAGAGACGGTGCGGAGCTTGAGCATTCGAAAAAAGGAACCGGCGGAATATAGCGAGCGTCGAACAGCCAGGTCGAGGATACACCGATTGAAATGCGACCCTCGCGTAGGCCCCGGCCATCCCGAAGGACGGGGTAGAAGGCCGCGAAACCGCTCCGACCGTGTAACGAGCGGAAAGCGAAGGCGCCTCCGTCGATGGTTCCAGCAACCTCGATGGCCGCCGGCGTCCCCGCTTTCGCATCGGTACCGAAGCCCAAACCTAGCCAAAGGGTCGATGGACCAAGACGTAAGCGTCCTGCGGCACCCAGGACGCAACACCCGCTTCCCTCCGACCCGTCCACCTCGTTGCTCCAAACGAGTGGAACGAGGTCGATCCCATGCTTCTCGCTCGCCGTCCACCAATAGGGAATGGCCGGCAGCGCTGCCTTGGCCGTGACTCCCCACTGCGAGTATGCCGAGGCCGGAAAGACCAGGCACTGAGTGAGCCCGACAAGAATCCAGGCTACGAGGCGCGACGACTTCATCGGCTCAATCGAGATACTTTAGCCAAGCGCCTGTGTTGAACAGAACAACGCGATCGTCGGACCCGATGTGGTCCTGCGCCACCAGTTCGTACAGTGCCGCTAGTGTGGCGCCGCCCTCAGGACAAGCAGCCACGCCGTGGTGTCTCATCTCGCTGGCTGCTCGCAGCAACTCGGAGTCGCTAACTGCAACCGCGGCACCTCCGCTCTCACGAACGGCGGCCAGGATAAGGAAGTCGCCTAAAGCGGCTGGGACCCGCAAACCGGAAGCCACTGTCTCTGGCGACCGCCATGTTTCGGCGAAATCCGCGCCGCTCTCCCAAGCCCTGACCATAGGCGCGCAACCCGCAGACTGGACTACGTACATACGTGGTCGAGCGCCGGACGCGATCCAGCCCAAGTCCTCCAACTCGGCAAATGCTTTCCACATTCCGATTATTCCGGTGCCTCCGCCGGTTGGGTAAATGATGGCATCGGGCAAAGTCCAATGCAGCTGTTCCGCGATCTCGTAGCCCATCGTCTTCTTGCCCTCGATGCGATAGGGCTCACGCAGGGTGGATACGTCGAAATAGCCCGTCTCTTTGGAGAAGGCACGAGCTTTGACTCCGCAGTCGGTAATCACCCCGTCCATTAGAACGACATCTGCGCCAAAAGTCCGGCACTCCGCCACGATGGCGGCCGGAGTATCTTTCGGCATGTAGACGCGAACCGGGACACCGGCCCTAGCGCCGTAGGCAGCAAGCGCACCTGCGGCGTTGCCCGCCGAGGGCGCGACGAAGCCCGGAGCGCCACCGGCGACGGCACGGGTTACGGCCGCAGACATCCCCCTGGCCTTGAACGACGCCGTCGGATTCAGTCCCTCTTCCTTCACCAACAGCTCCGCTACCCCTGCTTTCTTGGCGAGCTTCGGTATGGTGAGCAGAGGTGTGCCGCCTTCTCCCAAGCTGATGGGCGATTCTCCCTCCGCTAGCGGCATAGTCTCTCTATAACGCCACATCGTCCAAGGTCGCGTCGCCAGGTCGCCAGGCGAGACCTTCTTTGAAATGTCCTCGAGGGGATAGGTCGCGAGGAGCGGCTTGCCGCAATCTTCGCAAACGCTTGGAGTCCCCTCGGGGCTTGCCGGTTTGTCGCAACTGGAGCATGCAAGTCCAAATTCGAAAGTCATTGTTCCTCTAAGTGTTTTCTCAAATGTTGGCAGGCTTGTTCGACGACCCGCAGCACGGTCGCCTTACCCTGAACATCGAAGACGTCCACCATATCGGGACCTTGGGTCGATCCAGTGACTGCCGCGCGCACTGGCATGAACAACTGCCGCCCTTTTGCACCGGCTTCCGCCCCGGCGACGCGGACCGCTGCGACCGCGGTGTCCCCATCCCAGTCCTCGACGCCCATCAGCGTTCTGTGCACACTTTCGAGGGTGCGCAACACGTTGCCTCCCTGGAGTAGCTCCAGAGCCCCGGATTCCCATTCCATCGGGTCGGGCGGGTAGAACTGAGGCAGAAAACGCGCGGCCCCCGTGAAAGTCGTTATGCGCTCCTGAATCGCCTCCGCTACGCGGACCCGATCACCGCCCTCTCCCCTAAACGTGTCCGGTCCCAAGGTCTCGACCAGTTGCTCCGTTAGATCCTCCAGGTTCATCCGCCGGATGTACTCTCCGGACAACCACTCGAGCTTTTCGGGGTCCATTCTGACATCGCTGGCGCCGATGCGTTCGAGGTCTATCTCCTTTATCAATCTTTCTGGCGGCAGTACTTCGTCGCCGGAGGGGCTCGACCATGACAGCAATGACAAATAGTTCAGCACTGCGTCTGGATGGTACCCGGAATCGAGGTATTCGCCGAGGCTTCGGGCGCCGTGGCGCTTCGATAGCGCCGACCCGTCGGGAGCCATCACGTGAGGAACGTGTATGAAGGCCGGAGGTTCGATCCCCAAAGCCTGGTACATCATCGCCTGGCGTGGTGTGTTCGCCAGGTGTCCGGCCCCGCGGATGACATGACTGATTTCCATCGTCGTATCATCGATGACGACCGCGAAGTTGTAGGTCGGCAAGCCATCCGACTTCACGATGACGAAATCGCCAAAATCGCCCGCATCGAACGTAACATCACCGCGCACGATGTCGCGGATGACGATCTGCCCGGGTGCTACTTTGAAGCGAACCGATGATGCGATGCCCTGGTCGCTATACCGCTGCTCGTCCTCGGGACTGAGGTTCCGGCATGTACCGTCGTATGTCGAATTGTCGCCGCGGGAGAGCGCCGCTCTCTTCTTCTTCTCGAGATCCTCGAAACTCGCCGTAGAGCGCGCTGCGCTCGCTCTGGCGGTAGGGTCCGTAGTCTCCGCCGATGTCCGGCCCTTCGTCCCACGTGATGCCTAGCCTTTGCAGCGCAGTCATCATCGCCGCCTCGGAGCCAGGCAAATTTCGGTCTACATCGGTATCTTCGATGCGCAATACGAACCGACCGCCGCAGTGCCGGGCGTATAGCCAGTTCAGCGCGGCAATGCGGGCGTTACCGAGGTGCAGTTCGCCGGTTGGACTGGGTGCGAAACGAGTCCTGACGGTCGTCACGGTGGCTTAGGGTTGAGTTGGATGGTCAGCTCGAGCGCGGCGAAAGATAGGTACCGTCACGTTCGCGAACAAGCACGCCTCTAGCTGCCAGGATCGGTTTCGCCCCTTACACGGCGGGAAATTTCGGCGGCCAGCGACGGCCCGATCCCCGGTACCCGGGTCAGTTCCTCGGGCGTAGCCTCCCTGATCGCCTTCAAGCTTCCAAACATGCGAATCAAGGCCTTCTGTCGAGCCGGACCGACGCCGTCGATCTCCAACAAATCAGAGTGAAGCGTACGCTTTGAGCGTCGCAGACGATGGTACTCGATCCCGAAGCGGTGAACCTCGTCTCGCACCTGCTGCAACAGCTGCAGCCCCGGCTCGCGGCGTGAAAGGCGCAGCGGCTCGGTTCTGTCCAGACTGAAGACCAACTCCTCGCGCTTGGCCAGCGAGACGATGGGCAGGTCCGGGACGCCCGCTCGCTCCAAGGCCTGTGCCCCAGCGGACAGCTGACCTTTGCCCCCATCGATCAGAACGAGATCCGGAAGACGCTGGTCTTCTTTGAGGCGTCGCTTGAAATAGCGATCGACGATCTCTTGTATAGCCGCGTAGTCGTCTACCCCTTCGACCGACTCGACCTTGAAGCGGCGGTATTCGTTCTTCAGCGGACGGCCGTTCTCGTACCAGACTGCGGCACCCACCGAGTCAGACCCCTGGATGTTGGAGATATCAAAGCCGATGATCGCACGTGGAACGCGTTCCAGGTTCAGAGCATCGCGAAGCGCGTAGAGAGCCGGGGGCGCCCGCTTCGCCGCTTGCCCTTCCATCAGCCGCCGCTCTTCGAGTAAGTGTCGCGCGTTTTCTTCGGCCCTCAGTACCAGTTCGCGTTTCGCCCCGCGCCTGGGAAGGTGGATCTTGAACGATCGGCCCACGCGGTCGTTTAGGTGGGCCTGGATCGCGTCACGGTCGGAGAAGTCGACGGGGATCAATAGCTCCTTGGCGATCTCCCGTTGCGGCAGATAGTAGCGAGCAACAAACGCCGAGAGGATCGCATCTCCGTCTTCACCTTGGACATTGCCGAGGAAATGGGCCTCACGACCCAACAGCTTGCCTTCCCTGACTTTCAGAATAACACCGCAGGCATCGTCGCCATCCTGAGCCCAGGCCACCGTGTCGATATCCCCACCCTTGGGGTCGATGGCCAGTTGGCGTCGCTCGAGTTCCTCCAACCCGATGAGCACGTCTCGCATCTCGGCGGCTCGCTCGAACTCGAGGGACTTGGCGGCCTCTGCCATTCGCTCGCCCAATTTCTTGGCCAGTCGTCCAGTGTGACCTTGAAGTACGAGTAGAACCTCATCGATCATTTCGCGGTAGTCGGCCTCGCTTTGATAATCGACACACGGTGCCTTGCAGCGGCCGATGTAATAGTCCAGGCACGGTCGTGGGGGTGCCTGCTTCGGTAAGTCGTAGTGGCAAGAACGTATCGTGTACAGTTTCTTGATCGCTCTAAGCGCCCGTCGCATGTGGCCAACGTCGGCGTAGGGACCGAAATAGCGAGAACCGTCTTTCAGCAATCGGCGGGTCACGAACACGCGAGGGAACGATTCTCCGACCGTCACCTTGATGTACGGATACGTCTTGTCGTCTCGTAGTCGGATGTTGTAACGGGGCGAGTACTCTTTGATCAGGTTCGACTCGAGGATCAGCGCCTCCGACTCGGAGTCCGTGACAATGGTCTCGAAATCGGCGATCGCCCGAGTCATTTCAGGCGCCTTGTGATGAGAGGAGTCGTCCCGAAAATACGACCGCA
The DNA here is from genome assembly GCA_039589995.1 of Gemmatimonadota bacterium. Classification (GTDB taxonomy): domain Bacteria; phylum Gemmatimonadota; class Gemmatimonadetes; order Palauibacterales; family KS3-K002; genus JBDHGH01. The sequence goes on from JBDHGH010000108.1 coordinate 23,863, forward strand.
CCCTGTCACGCAGCGATTTGGCCTTTCCGACGTAGATCGGCACCCCCTTCGCGTTCTTGAGGGTATACACGCCGAAGGTCGCTGGGAGCGTGGCCAGTTTCTCTTCGATTGCAGCCTTTTTCGACATCGTCAGGAGGCGCGGTCTTGCCAGATCTTGAGGCCGCCAGGTAGCGTTACGCCGAGAACTCTAGTGGTTGCCAGGTATACTACACCAAACAGTCCAAGCGTTCCTCCGGTGACCCACAGTTTAGTGAGAAGATCCGCGACGTAGGCCGAGTCCGGCGCGGCAGCCAACTCGAAAAGAACGCCGGCCAGCGCGGCGGTCACTGCGGCAGCCAAGAGCTTGAGTAGATAGACGAAGTCTTCCCGACCCAGGATCCGGCCCAAGCGTTTGCCGAGCCCGCTCCAGAGCATGAACAGGTAGGACCAGGAGCCCACGGCTGCCCCAACCGCCAAGCCCGGCGCGTAGAGTCGCCACATGAGAAGCGCGCCCGTTGTGGCCCCTACCACGAGAGCGACAATGGCACAGCGCACTGGGGTGCGTGTGTCGAGCATTGCATGAAAGCCCGATGCGAACAGCTTCACCGAGGCG
>JBDHGH010000109.1:0-12234 GCA_039589995.1 Gemmatimonadota bacterium
CGAATTGGCCCGCAGCAGCATCACCGTGCGGCTAATCTCCCGAGGCAGAGCCTTACCGAAACCGCTGGCGTGGCTGCGGATCAAGTTCTTCTGCATCAGCAGCCGCTGGTCCGCCGGGATCGCCACCTCGGACAACCGGCCGAACCCTGTGGTGACGCCGTAGACCGCTTCGCCGGTATCGAGATAGCGCTCGACGACCGCCCGGGACGCATCCATCGCGTCGCACGCGCTCGCCGCAATCGCTATATCAGTTTGCGCTCCGCGAGCGACACGTTCCACATCCTCCAGCGTGAGATTGTGGCCGTCGATCTCGAGCATTCAACGATCCTCCGTGATTCAATTCGGAAATACGCCACCGTAATGAGGCTCGACAGGCAGCGTGAAGCACACAGCAACTTAGGTCACTCCTCGACGCCGAAAAAGTCGGCGATACGAGGTTTGTCCAACTCGAGCGACCGCCTCGGAATCTCGAACCACACCCGATCTAGCCGCTCCTTCAGCTCTGCAGGCAAATCGATTTCCGTCGCCTGTAGGTGATCGGCTAGCTGGTCTGGCCGACTCGCACCGATGATCGCCGAGGACACATCGTCGTTGGCCAGGACCCAGGCTACCGCGGCGGTGACGAGTGACATGTCATGCTGCTCGACGGCAGTTTGAAGCGCCTGAGCCTCTGCCAGGTAGCGTTCTTCCCAATAGCGACGACGATAGACGTCGCCGATGCCTTCGAGCGCGAATCGTGTACCCTGTGGGGGGTCTTTTCCGGGCAAATACTTGCCGGAGAGCAGGCCTCCGGCGATGGGATTGTAGACCATGGTCCCCAGCCCGAACCGACGTGCCAGCGGAAAGAGCGATTCCTCCGCCTCGCGCAGCAGCACATTGTATCGCGGCTGAAGTCCATCGATTCCCGAGAGACCCAATCGAGTCGCTGTCACCAGGCAGTCGGACACCTCGTGGGTACGCACGTTGGATAGGCCGGCATAGGCGATCTTGCCATCGCTCTTCAGGTCCTCCAGAGCCCGCAGCGTTTCATCGACAGGCACAGTTTCGTCCCAACCGTGACATAAATAGAGGTCGATCCACTCCGTATTCAGTCGTCGAAGCGATGCCTCGCATGCCCGAGCCAGATGCAGACGCGAGTTTCCACGGTGTAAGGGCAACGTGCCCATCGAGAAGTATGCCTTCGTCGCGATGACGATCTCGTCGCGGACACCCCGCTCCCGGGCCCAGCGGCCGACCAAAGCCTCGCTGTCTCCACCCGTCGCCAGGCTCAACGGGATGGGATAGCAGTCCGCCGTATCGAAGAACCGAATGCCGCCTTCAAAAGCACCATCGAGTATCGCGAAACTCGTCTTCTCGTCGGCTTGACCCGCCAGCGTCATGGTACCCAGACAAAGCTCGGTGACTTTTAGGCCCGATTGTCCGAAGCTTCCCCATTTCATATCAGACTCCGTACTACTAGCTCGTTCACACCTGCACGCTCAGCTGCAACTGTTCCGCCGGCGAGAAAGCCCTGCCGCGGATCAGCAACGTGCTAATAACAGAGGTCAGCCCGGACGCCGCGAAGATCATCCCGACAACGACGAATTGATAGATCGCTGCATACACCGGGTCGCTACCGGCCAAGATCATTCCCGCCATCAATCCTGGAATCCAGACGATCCCCAGGGCTCGAAGCGTATCGATGCGGGGGATCATTCCCGCCCCGACAGCAGCCTGGACGTAAGGAGCGACGACGCGATCCGGCGCCGCTCCCAGTGCCAAGCCTGCCTCGATGAAACCGACCCTCGACTTCATCTCGGCGCGGAAGCGTTCCAGCGCCACCGCGTTGGAATTCATGGCACTGGCGATCACCATGCTGCCCACGGGAATCAGCGAGGCCATGCGCGGATCGATCGCACCCAGCCAAGTCATCAGCACGATGACGCTCCCGGCACCGCCGGCGATTCCGTAGAACGAGATGACGAAAGCGCCGGAAATACCGCGCGCGCGTCGAGCGGCCGTGCCCGCTGCAGCCAGCGTCATCAGCAAGAGAATGAACACGCTGACCCAGGATGGTCCACGGAACAGGAACACCAGGACCGATCCCACAGCCACGATCTGGATGAACCCGCGAACCAGGGCGACGATGCTCTCGCGTTCCAAGTGTATACCCTGGCGGCGCGCCACGTATACGACGACCAGCGCCAGCGCGAAGGTGACCACAGCCTGAGCCACGCCGAGCTGCAACGTGTCGGCAAAGAACCTAGCGAGCATGTTTCATCTCCGAGGTCGGGATCGATTCAACGACGCGACCAGCTTCGAGCACCACCGCGCGCCCTGCCATACGTACCGCCTGCGCTCGATCGTGCGTGACTATCAAGCACGTCAGGTCTCGCTCGCCTATGATCCTGCAAATCAACTCCTCGACACCGAGCTGCGAGGACTCGTCGAGGGCTGAGGTCGGTTCGTCCAGCAGCAGCACGTCCGGGCCGTTCGCCAGCGTGCGCGCCAACGAGACCCGTTGGGCCTCACCGCCCGAAAGGCGACTCACATCTCGGTCGTCGTAGCCGGGAAGCCCGACACGCTGCAACAGATCCGAGATCACACCTTCGGGTAGCCTCTCGCCGTGAGCGGCGGGCCCATAGGCCAAGTTGGCTGCGACAGTACCCGGAAACAGGTACGGCTGCTGAAGTAGCATGCCAGCACGACGCCGCAACTCGCGAGGCGCAATCTCCCGGTAGTCCTGCTCTTCGTAGAAAACCGTGCCGCCGGTCGGTTCGTCCAGGCGGTTGAGGAGGCGAAGCAAGGATGTCTTTCCGGATCCACTGGGCCCCACGATCGCCACGACTTCGCCTCGCTCGATCGAGAGCCCAACGTCATCGACCAGCGCACGACCCTCCACGACGCGAGTCAGATGCTCGGTGCGTAACACCGCTATCATTCGTTCGCTCGTACCGTCGCCCTCCGGCATCACTTCCTCCGCCTCGAGATGTATCCAGGGTGTGAGGCTGCTACGAAACTAGCGCGGAAGGGTCACCCCAAAAAAGTAGGGGCAGCTCGTGAGGAGCCACCCCTGGAACGATCCACCTGCCCGCTTGCAATTGTGGACCGTCGGATGCCTAGCCAAACACCTGCGAGAGAACGTGTACCACCGCCGGGCCCGACTCGGGCCGAGACACCACCATTTCGCCCGCACCCAGGCGATTGCTCACGCCCAGCAGGAACGACTCCGTGCTACCCGGCAAATAGGCCTGGACGACCAGCCAATCGCCGGCTGGCCCGCTCATCCCTTCCCTTACGCGGGCCATCCTCAGGCCGATGATCTCGACATCGAAGGTCAGAGACTCGATCCTGCGAGTTGGCGGTGGAATAGGCGTCAGTGAATCGGGCGGTTTGCCGCTCAGCTCTCTGAGAAGTGCCGAGTAATCGGTTTCGGGAGTCCGGATAATCGTACAGGTGTGACGGCTCAGGTCGATCGCCATGGTGAAGTGCGACCAGCTCTGACCATGAGAATATGTAGCTTGCCACCGGCGGTTTAACGCATTGATCCCGGGTTCACTCTCGGTACGGAATCGAACATGACCAGCAACTGCTGGAACGGCGACTGGCTGGGCACCGGGTCGACCGGTGCCAATATCACGTCGCTCCATTGGCAAGGACCTCCTGCACGGGGAACCGCGCTCACAGGGACAATGCTATATAGCGAATCGGACTCATTCTCGCAATTTTCCCGCCGCGACAGCGGATTGGGCGCCTGTGACGTTGCGAAGCCGCCCATGAAGCAGTAATTGGTGCTGCGGAATCATGGTTATGCGCAACCACAATAACGCCGACCGGGGGCCATTCGGCCTGCTCCGGGTCCTGACCGCACGGCCCGCGCTGGAGCCGCTCGCCTTCGTGGCGCTCGGCGTTGCCTACGCCTGGGTGATCCAGCCTACCGGTAACAGCTGGATCCAGGTCCCCTTCATGACGGTCATCGTGCTCATCCCCCTAGCCTCGAACTTTCTGCACGGGGACAAGTTGCACGACATGGGGATACGATTCGATAACCTGTGGTCGTCAACTCGTGAGGTGGGGGTCGTGACGCTTCTGGCGACCGGCTTGGTAGTCGTGGTGGGCTACGTGGTTGGAGCCGGACCCGCGTTCCCTCGGGGGATTCTCGGGTACATGTTGTTCTACCCGCTGTGGGGCCTGGTACAGCAATACGCCATGCAGTCTTTTGCTTTTCGACGGACTTTGGAGAGCGTCGAACGGCCCTGGCTGTCTGCCGCGATCACCGCGCTGCTATTCGCCGTCCTTCACTGGCCCAATTGGCCGCTGGCGCTGCTCACCGGCTTCGGAGGCTTCGTGTGGTGCTTGCTGTTCTACCGTCAGCCCAACCTCTTCATCCTGGCCCTGTCTCACGGCTGGCTGGCGGTGCTGATTCGTTACTCATGGCCAGCCGAATGGCTCCGCAACTTGCGAATCGGTCCGAGTTACTGGACCTGGATGCCTTGAGCCCAGGCTACGGTTCCAGCTTGAAGTATGGATTCCTGATCACACCGAACAGATTACCAAACGGATCGATAACCGAGGCCACCATGATGCCCTCGCCCACGTCGACGATTTCACCGTGGACCGTGGCGCCAAGCTTCGTCAGCCGTGCCATAGCAGCCTCGATATCATCGACACCCCAGTAAACGGTTGTACCGCCCAGGCCCGTGGGTGCGTTCTTTTCCACGGGAACCAGCCCCAGCTCGTATCCACCCACGTTGAAGCCTACATAAAAGGGCTCGTCGAAGTAGGGGCCAAACCCCAGAGCATCGGTGTACCATTCCTTGGCGGCTTGCAGGTCGTCCACCTCATACGCCACGGTTCTAAGCCCTAAGAGCATCTTTTCCTCACTCGTTTGGCGGGTTGGGAAACCCGAAGATAGGCCGAACGTACGATGAGCCGCAAGTCCGCGATTCGCTGGCCTGAATCCGTGGCGGCCGGTTGGGATCCGCGATTGCCAGCAGGGGGGGACGGCGTTTACAATACGACCCTCACAATTCAATCTGATCTGAAGGCCTCAATCGCAATTGGAGGATCCGATGCCGTACGAACTTCCACCGCTTCCCTACGACTACAACGCGCTCGAGCCGTACATCGACGAGCAGACGATGCGAATCCATCATGACAAGCATCACGCCGGATACGTCAGCAAGTTGAACGCGGCTCTCGAGAGTCATCCCGAATTGGCGGACCGGAGTCTCGGACAGCTTCTCGGTCAGCTGAGCGACGTTCCAGAGAGCATTCGCACTGCCGTTCGCAACAACGGTGGCGGCCATGCCAACCACACGCTGTTCTGGTCGATCATGGGCCCGAACGGCGGCGGCGAGCCTGGCGGCGACCTCGGCGAAGCGATCGTTGCCAAGTTCGGCGACTTCGACAGCCTGAAGCAGCAGATGAGCAATGCGGCGGCCACGCGTTTCGGCAGCGGCTGGGGCTGGCTGTCGGTGGATTCCAGCGGCGAGCTGGCGGTCGAGAGTACCGCCAACCAGGACAACCCCGTAATGGAAGGCCGCATGCCGATCCTCGGCATCGATGTCTGGGAGCACGCCTACTACCTGAAGTACCAGAATCGGCGACCCGATTACATCGAGGCGTGGTGGAATACCGTCAATTGGGGTGAGGTCGCAGAGCTGTATTTCGCAGCGCGCCGGTAGCTTCGCTGGTGGGCGAACGGGTAGTCTCGCTTCATGTCGCGCTCATCCAAGCAGGGTTGGCGTATGAGGCAGGGACGCTCCAAATGTCCGCTCGGACTACCCGTCCGCCCACCGGCTCCCACCACCGTGTTACGCTATCCGTTGAAGACTTGCGCGAAGGTCTGCGCGAATTCCTCGATAGTGGTCGGAGTCGTGTTTTCGGGTGAGCGTTCCTCTTCGGGGACGATCAATCCGTCGTTCAAGGCCCGATACAATTCGATGTATCCGTCCGCCGCGCTTCGGCTTACTCCCATCGCGAGCAACGCCTGTCCGAAGTCTTCATAAGGCACCTGCACATACGGAAGTTCCGGCTGGCCTATCGCGGTTCCCAATGCGCGCGTCACCTCTTCCATCGTTACGCTGGCAGCACCGAGTAGCTCCTGGCTCGAGTTGCCAGAGAAATCGAGCTCGGTCAGTCGCCGGGCCGCATAGATTCCGATGTCGCGAGTCGCAATGGGATAAATGCGTATGTCGCCTCGCAGGGGAGTGCCCAGCACGCCCATGTTCCGAATGGCGTCGATGTTCATGAAGAAGTTCTCCATGAACGAGCCGGGCCGGAGACTCAGGACGTTCACTCTATTGAGTGCGTTGAGTCGGTCTTCGACCTCGCGAAGACCGGCGACGGGGCCCGTTCCTTCTTTGTGCTGAGCACCGACGCTGCTTAGGAACACGACGTGCTCGACACCCGCCTCATGGACCGCCGCCGCCAGCGACTCGCCGATAGCCTTTTGATAGGCGCGAAAGTGCGGCGCATCGCCGCGCAACGGGACCAAGCAGTAAACGCCCACGGCACCCGAGAACGCCAGCGTCATCGCTTGAGGATCCTCGACGGAACCGACGAATACCTCCGCGCCCTGCTTGACCAGCGGCTGCAGATGGTCCTTGCTGCGACCGATGACCTGCACGTCCTTTCCTGCAGCCAGCAGCGCCTCTGCCGCCGCGCGCCCGGTGTGCCCCGAGGCTCCGACAACGCTGTACATCTTCTAGGTCCTTTCGGATAGGCTATTCGGGAATGGTGATGCCTTAAGCTCACGCCGCGATCCGGGCGCGTCAAGGACCCGCGCCACCCTATCCGTGAACAACTCGGCTTATCGCGGCACTGGCGCAACTCGCCGCAGGACGCTTGCTCCCTGGCCCTTCCCTTCCTTAGTATGCGCTGGGCATGATTCACACCCCCTACGCCAAGCCTGATACTCTATGAGTACGTTCCATTTCGGGCGTTTGCCCGGCCGGCCATGGATCCGGTTGACCCTTCTGCTGACTGCCTGGACGCTCTTCGGAGTTCTGATGGCTGGCGAGCTGTACTACCGGGCCCACCTTCGGGGAGAAGCCCCTGGCCTCGTCGTATCGCTGCTTCCCTATCTGGCCTGGGTCTACACATGGGCGATGTTCACCCCCCTGATACTCTGGTTGACCTGGCGATTTCAGTTCAACCGAGACGTTTGGGTCACCAGCCTGGCGGTCCACGTGCCCGCGAGCCTGGTCTTCGCCTGGATCGGCGCTCTCGTGTTCAATCGAGTCAGCCAATTGGTGGGGACTCTCGACCCCGGCTTCTACAACCTGCTTGCAGCCTCGTTGCGGATGTTCGTGCTCTTCCTTCACTTCGACCCTCTGCTCTACTGGATCATCGTCGGCCTTGGCTTGTTGGTCATGCACAACCAGTTGAATCGAGAGCGTGAGTTGAAGGCGGTACACCTCGAGACACAACTGACGGAGGCACGGCTGCAGGCGTTAGAGATGCAGTTACACCCTCATTTCCTGTTCAATGCCTTGAACACGATCGCGGTGCTGGTGCGCACGAACAAGAACGCGCAGGCTGTACGAGTGGTAACGGGACTGGGGGAGTTGTTGCGCAGCGCCCTGGACGGTGCCGGCGCTCAAGTCGTGCCGCTGAAGCAGGAGATCGAATTCCTCGAACGTTATTTGGAGATCGAACAGATCCGTTACGGGGATCGGCTGACGGTGGAGATGAGGATCGAAGACGGAGTGCACGATGCGCGGGTGCCGTACCTAATTCTACAACCACTGGTTGAGAATGCCATTCAACATGGAATCGCGCCACGGTCGGCAGGCGGTTCGCTGAAGGTCTCCGCTCGACGCACCAACGATCGACTGCATCTCACCGTTCACGACGATGGTCCGGGATTATCAGGCCCTCCCGAAGCGCAGGAGCGAAACGGCGTCGGGCTATCCACGACGCAGGAGAGGCTTCAACAGATCTATGGAGGCGATCACGAGTTCCTGATTTTCAACGCCGAAGGCGGCGGAGTCACTGCGGAGGTCGACATCCCGTTCCAACTGGCAGCCGACGAATGGCGGCACAGTGCCTAACGACATGGATAGGATCCGTGCCTTGATCGTGGATGACGAGCCGGTGGCTCGCGAGGGGGTGAAGGTTCTGCTGGAGGGCGACCCAGAGCTCGAAATCGTCGGAGAATGCGCCAATGGATCCGAGGCCGTGGCTGCCATTCGAGATTTCTCTCCCGACCTGGTGTTCCTGGACGTACAGATGCCTGAGATGGACGGCTTCGCGGTGATCGAGGAGGTCGGCGTCGAGAATATGCCCGTCGTGATCTTCGTAACCGCCTATGACCGGTACGCGCTACGCGCGTTCGATGTCGCGGCTCTCGACTACCTGCTGAAGCCCTATGACGACGAGCGCTTCGCCGCCGCAGTGGGTCGGGCAAAGTCGCAAGTTCGACAGGGCGAAGTCGGATCTCTCACCCAAAGATTGATCTCGCTGCTCGAGGAACGCTCGGCTGGGCCCACTTCGAAGACCGCGCCCGGCCCATACCTCCAACGCGTAATGTTGAAGACGGGCGGCCGCGTCATCTTTCTGCGTGTGGAGGAGATCGACTGGATCGAGGCTGAGGGCGATTACGTCCGACTACACGTGCGCGGTGACAAACATCTTCTTCGGGACACGATGAAGCGGATGGAAGAACAGCTCGACCCTGCGCAGTTCATCCGTAGCCATCGCTCTTCGATCGTTAACCTCGACCGTATCAGAGAGCTGCACCCCTACTTCCACGGCGACTACATGATCATCCTCAAGGATGGCGCGGAATTGAAGTTGAGCCGTAGTCGCCGCCAGGCGCTGGAAGACCGACTGGGCCGATCCCTCTAGCCGTTCGCCCTCGACGCTCCGCGGTTCGTCCAGCGGGAACTCCAGTTTATCGACAAACTGTTCTCTAGATATCGGGCCTTGTCTTAACCTTGAGATGGCGCGTGAGCACGTGACATTGCCGGGTCCGAGATCATGCGCCCCAGTGCGATTTTCGCGACATGAAAAAGAGGGGCCTAATTCGGTGTGAAGCCCCCACCCGGTGGCGGTATCGTGCAGAGGAAGCAGTGAAGCGAACCAGCGTCGCAGAACCCGCGCCAATTCCTGGGGAACGTCGCTGCTTCCTCTTCGCGCCATTTCCCGCAGGTGCTAACGCTCCACGACCTGGGCAATAACCGCTGCCCCTTCGGTCAGCCGCTCCAATCCACCGACGACCACCTGCTCGCCGTTCTCCACTCCGCTCTTGATCTCAACGAAACCGGGGATGCGCACGCCAAGCTCGACCTGACGCCGCGACGCCGTTCCCTCGGCGACCACCCATACGAAAGTCGCACCTTGCAGCGGCAGGATCGCGTCCTCCGGGATGATCACCGCGTCGAGTCGCATATCGGTGGCCAGCCTGGCCTCGATGAACATGCCCGCTTTGAGAGTGCGCCTGCGATTGGGCACTTCGGCCTTCACTGCGATGGTTCGACCCGGCAGTTGCACCACCGGATCCACGAAGTCGACGACTCCGGCAAAATCCACATCCGGTAGCGCCGCGACCCGGAACGTCACTCCCTGTCCGACCTTCAGGCGCGGAGCGTATCGCTCTGGCACCTGGAAGACGGCACGCTGGGGGTCTACGGTCTGCAGCGTCATCAAGCGGGTCGAGGAGTTCACGTAATCACCCAGACTCACGAAACGCTCGCCCACCGATCCGGCGAACGGAGCACGAACCACGGTCCGGTCCAGCCGCAGTTGCTGCAGATCGAGCTGTGCCTGGGTGCTTCGGGCGTTGGCCTCGGCCTGCTCCAGGTCCACCTCGGAGGAAGCGTTTTGCTCGATCAGGTCCCGAGTTCGCCGTAGCGCCTGCTGGGCCAAGTCTCTGTCGGCTTCGAGGCGCGCGACCTGGGCCCGTAATTCGGCGTCGTCCACTTTGATCAGTGGGGTCCCCATTTCAACTTCGCTGCCTTCACGCACCAAGATCTGTACGAGACGACCGTTGGTATCGGGCCTCAACTCGATGGACTGAATCGACTCGATTTGTCCCGTGGCCAGAATCTCATCGACAACGGTGTCCTGGCGTGCCACCGCGACTTCGACCGGCATCGCCGGCGCTCCACCACCGCCGGGGCCACCACCACCGCTATTCGACTCGGCGTTCGAGCAGGCCACCAAAGCAACCGCTGTGCTCATGCTCAGCAGTATCGATCTCACGTGTATCAACTCTGCCACCTTATCGGCTAATGAGTCGTCGACCCAGTATCGCTTCCAGTCCAGCCAGTGCCAAGCGCGTCGCATAGACCGCTTGCACCAAAGCGGCCTCGGCTTCCGAGAGAGAAACCTGGGCCGTCAACAAATCGAGAATAGTCGTTGCGCCGGCGCGGTAGCGCGTTTCCTGTACATCCAGGTTTTCTTGAGCGACGTTGACGGCCTGGACCGCCAACTCGGCGCTAGCCCGCGCCGCCGTGTACGCCTCGTAAGCCTGGATTGCGTCCCGGCGTACCGCACGCTCTGTATCGCTTCGAACTGCTCGCGCGATGTCACGGTTCGTTCTTGCTCGGGTCACCGCGATCTCCCGCTGCCCGTTATTCCACACGGGCAGACTGACACGCAGACCCCAGACGGTTCTTGAGGTCGCGATAGGAAGGAAGCTTTCGCCGAAAGCTTGTATAGACCCAAAGAGGCTGATCTGCGGCAGGAAAGCGCCCTGGGTAGCCTTCAACATGGCGTTGGCCACCTTCTCATCGGCGATCGCTCGTCGAAAGTCCGGTCCCCGGGCCAGGGCCTCTGCCACGGCGCTGTCCTCGGTGATCGGCAACTCGGGTGACTCGATGGGTTTGAGGAGAAGTGCATCCACGGGGCCCGGAACCCCGACCCGTCGACCGAGCTGGACACGAGCGACTTTCAGGCTAGCGGTTTGCCGCAGCAGGTCAACACTGGCACGCGTGACCTCCAGCAGAAGCTGCAACGAGTCGGTGCGAACGGCGGCGCCTGACACGACGCGTGCCCTGGCCACAGCCAACTGTTCTTCCGCCCTGCTGAGCCGGTCCGCGGCGACCCGCGCCAGCTCTCGCTCGGCAAGGACGTCGTAAAAGTTCGATTCCGTAATGAATGCAGCGCCGAACCGCGCCTGCACTTCGCTGGCTACCGAGCTCTCGACCTCGGCTCGCGCACGAATCAGCTCGTAGATCTTGGCGCCACCCCTGAACAAGTCGTACGACGCTTCGATACGCCCATCGACCAGCTGATTGGTCAGGCCACCCGTCCCAAGGTTGAAGAATTGCTCCGAGGCCTTGGTCAGCGAAGTCGAGACCGAGACACTCGGCAGGACGAACACCGCGTACGCCGACCTTCGCACCCACCTGGCGTTGTCGATTTCGCCGAGCGCCGCGACGTAGTTGGGATCGAGCATCGCAGCGGCTTCCAATGCCTGCGTGAGTGTGAGCCGCGGGATGGAGTCTTCCTGAATCGCCGGAGGCGTTGGCTCAGCCGCCGCTATCTGGAACAATGCGACAAGCGCGAGAATCATCGGGCATCCGCTTCTATCGGTTCGAGGGCCGGCGCACTTTTCCTCACCCTGGCCCGCAGTGTGTCCAGCATCACGTAAACGGTCGGTACGAGAAACAAGGTCAGCACGGTCGAGAAGAACAGACCGCCGACGATTGCATAGCCTAACGGCCTCCGGCTCAACGAACCGGCGCCCAATCCAAGAGCGATGGGCGAAGCACCAATGATCGTCGCCGTAGCGGTCATCAAGATGGGACGAAAACGGATCCGCGCTGACTCCAGCATGGCCTGCAGCGAGTCCATCCCTCTCGCTCTCAGCTGGTTCGCGTACTCAACCAGAAGGATGGCATTCTTGCTCACCAGCCCGATCAACAGAATCATTCCGATCTGGCTGTACAGGTTCAGCGTCGAGCCGGCAATCAGCAGCGTTAACAGCGCACCGGTCACGGCCAGAGGCACCGACATGAGAACGGTGAGCGGATGCAATAGCGATTCGAACTGCGCCGCTAGGACCATGAAGACGACGACCAGCGCCAGTATGAAAGCGAAGTAAAGCGCGTTACCACTCTCTTCGAGCTCACGCGATTCCCCTGCCAGCGCCACCCTACTCCCGGGAGGTAGGACCTCGGAGCCAGCGACTGCCAGTGAATCCAGCGCTGCGCCCAACGTGAAGCCGGGCAGCAGATTTCCTGTGAGCGTCGCGGAACGCACGCGGTTGAAGTGGGCGAGAGACCTCGGACCCACGCCCTCCTC
>JBDHGH010000110.1:0-13987 GCA_039589995.1 Gemmatimonadota bacterium
GGATCTTGACTTCCTTGAAGTCCATCGTGGCGTTCCCTTTTATGTGGTGTGGATTTCACTGCTGGGGCAGGATCGCGCCGCATGATAATCCAACACTCGGCGCGAGACAAGATTGCGAACCTGCGAGGCTCTTATCTCTGAGTCATCTCCTTGGGAAGTAGGTATTCGCGCCCAATCGAAGCCGATCGCCGTCGAGCACCATCGTCATGATTCCTTGACCGAATTGACCTTTCAGAACCAGCTTCCCGTCAATCACGCTGTACGTCCCATAGTTGATCTCCCGGCTGGTCGCCTGGATATCCTCGGTCGCTCCACGCGCCTCCGCTGCCAGGTAGATCGCCGACTTCCAAACGAAATTCACACCGTCGAACTCGAATAGATCATCGATGCCGCGGGTCCCCTGTTCAGGATCATCCGCGCTGGGAGGGCGTCCGGCACGGTAGTTGGCCCAAGTTCCAGCCAGTGCGGAGATGGCCTCGACATCGATTTCCGGCGGCCCCGCCCGCACCGTCAGCGCCATTTCCTCCACTCGCACCTTGACCGTTCCAAACTGATCGGGCTTCGCCAGGCCGAGCAGAACGACGCCAGTCTCGTATGGAGTGAACAGCGCGATCACCTGCGCTCGCACCGGCTCCATAGAACGCGTCTGGCCATCGTAGACGGCGACGATCGCCCTGTAACCGCCGAGTTCGATTTCGGTGGGCCCCTCAACAGGCTCACCCGCCAACCGCGCCGCCGTGGCGAACGCCTCCAAATCCTTCTCGACGTCGGCGATGCCCTCGTAAAAGCCGGGCGCGAGGAAGATCGAGCCCGGTTCTTCCGACGAATTCAGCACGTGCATGCGACCGGGCATCTGCCCCAACACCCAAGTCGGCGGAACCTGATATTCGATTCCCCACCCTGGGAACTGACGCGCTTCCTGTGCTGTCGAGACCGCCGGGCCGGCCACAGTCACACTGCCTGCGGCGACGCCACCCAGCACCAACGTTGACACCCAACTTCGCACCAACCTGCCCTCCTTCGCTGGTTTCCTTGACGATCACAATCATGCGCCCTCCGGGTGACATCAGCAAGCGCTCGGGCACCGCGTCAGGTCTTGCCGGGGATTACCGCGACAGGCATCCTATCACCCGATCACGGGCCGATCCCGCACCATCAAACTGGCGGTTTGGCATTGGATTACACTGATATCAAAGTCAATGCGGCAGACGGAGTCGGGACAATTCGGATGAACCGTCCCGACAAGCTGAACGCGTTCGCAAACCAGATGCGTCAGGAGATCGCAGCCGCCGTGGGTCAGTTGGGCGAGCGCAACGATGTGCGTGTCATCGTGATAACGGGAGCGGGCAAGGGATTCTCGGCCGGCGCCGACGTGAGCTACACGAAACAGTTGGCGGATCATCGAGACGAAGAGGCTCTGCGGGCGTTGGTGAGGGCTGGACGCGATGTGGTCATCGCTATCCGCAGAGCGCCGCAGCCCGTGATTGCATCTGTGAACGGCCCCGCCGCAGGCGCCGGTGCCAGCCTCGCCCTGGCCTGCGACATCCGCATAGCCAGCGAACGCGCCTCGTTCGGCCTGACGTTCAATCGCGTCGGCCTACACCCCGACTGGGGCGGAACTTACTTTTTGCCGCGCCTGGTTGGAACGGCAGCCGCCGCCGAGCTGATTTACAGCGGCTCGATGATCAAGTCGGCACCGTCGGCTACCTCACCCATGTCGGTCGTCGTCGATATCGCGGCGATCGCGGCGTCGCGTGTGTCGGGCTCGACCTTCCCGATCTCGACGCCCTTGGAGGAGATGCTCGAGTTCGAGGAAGAGGCACAGGTCCGCTGTGCGCTCTCAGACGATGGTGCGGAAGGACTCACGGCGTTTCTGGAAAAACGGGAACCGAACTTCGGGGCGCTGAAATGAGCGAGCTCGATATCAAGCGCATCGGTGTCGTGGGCGCGGGAACGATGGGTCACGGTATCGCGCAGGTCGCTGCGATGGCGGGTTACACGTTGAAGCTGTACGACGTGGACTCGACGTTCTTACGTCGTGCCGTCGAGCGCATCCGCGCGAACCTGGAAAAGGGCGTCGAGATCGGGAAGGTCGAGCCCGACACACGCGACGCCGCGATCGCCGCGATATCGACGACGACCGACATGGGTGAGGTAGCCGACGGTGCCGACTTGATCATCGAGCGATGGGGCGGCCCCGCCCCGCGCCATCCTGGCCTCGAATACATCCTCGTTGAGTATTGCTCGGATCGCCGAGTCCACCGGGCGGCCTGGCCAGGTCGTCGGCATGCACTTCTTCAACCCGGTCCACATCATGAAGCTGCTGGAGATCGTGAGGGCCGCTGCCACCGAGGAGCGCGTAGTCGCCGCTGCACGGGCCGTTGGCGAAGCGATGGGCAAGACTCCGATCGTCGTCAAGGACTCGCCCGGTTTCGCAACGAGTCGCCTAGGCCTGACCCTGGGTTTGGAAGCGACGCGTATGCTGGACGAAGGCGTTGCCACACCCGAGGACATCGACACCGCAATGGAACTCGGTTACGGTCACCCCATGGGACCGTTCAAATTGGCCGATCTTGTCGGCCTCGATGTGCGCCTCGCCATCTCAGAATACATGTACCGTGAAACCGGTAGCGAGCGATTCAAGCCGTCGGAGACACTCAGGCGGCTGGTGGCCGAAGGCAAGCTGGGAAAGAAGACCGGCGAAGGCTTTTACAGGTGGGACAAGGAATAGAAAGAGGAGCATCAACATGGCCGATGGAAGCGTCGTTCTCATAGAGAAATCGGGCCACGTCGCCACGATCACTATCAACCGTCCTGACAAACTGAACGCACTCAATCCCGAGGTGCGGGTCAACATCGCCATGGCGCTGGAACAATTGCGCCAGGACGATGACGTTCGCGTCGGCGTCCTGACGGGCGCAGGCGAAAAGGCGTTTATCGCCGGTGCGGATATAGCCGAGTTCAAAGGGAAATCGGGGATAGAGGGCTACCGCTACATTCAGACCGGCGACATCTACTCGGCTATCGAGCGCTTCCCAAAACCTATGATCGCGATGATCAACGGTTTCTGCCTGGGTGGAGGATGCGAGGTAGCCATGGCCTGCGACATTCGCATCGCGAGCGAAACTGCGAAACTTGGTCAACCCGAGACCAACCTGGGCCTGATCCCGGGTGGCGGTGGCACCCAGCGGCTGCCGCGCCTGGTCGGTCAGGGCCACGCCATGCGGCTCATCTATACAGGCGACATTATCGCTGCCGAAGAGGCCGAGCGGATTGGACTGGTCGACGAAGTCGTACCGCAAAACGAACTACAGAAACGCACGATGCTGCTAGCAGAGAAGATCGCCGAGAAGAGTCCGGTAGCGCTCCAGGCCGCCAAGGAATCGATCCGCGCCGCATGGCAGATGCCCCTCGACGCCGGTCTGCGGTTCGAGAAGGAGTGGTTTGGCTTGTTGTTTTCTACGGAGGATATGCAGGAAGGGGTGGCAGCGTTTTTGGAGAAGAGGAAGGCGGAAGTAAAGGGAAGATAGGATAAGACGAACACTATCCATGCGGATTAGACTGATCCCGGCTCTGGCCGTGTTGTACTACGCGGCGATGATCTTCTTCGTCACGTACCCCGGGTACGTGCCGTTCGATCGTATTCGCCCATTCGTGTTGGGCATGCCGTTCTCGATGTTTTGGCAGGTCTGCTGGATTGTCGGAGCCGGGTTGGTGCTGGGTGGCGTGTTCGTCTGGGAGCAGAAGCGCCGCGGCAAAGCGGACGGGGCGCGGCCCACCGCTTCTGAAGGCGGCGACTGATGGAGCGCTGGGTCATCGTCACCTTCGTTACCGCGAGCTATCTGCTGGTGTCGCTGGTCATCGGTTGGCTGTCGGGTCGAAAAGCCAGCAACACAGTGACCGGATACGTGGCGGGCGACCGGGACTTCGGTTTGTTGGTCATGTATTTCGTGATGGGCGCGATGATGTTCAGCGCCTTCGCGTTTCTGGGCACGCCGGGGTGGGCATACAGCCGGGGCGGTGCCGCGTTCTACGTCTTCTCCTACGGTCTTCTAGGGTTCGCGCCCTGGTATTTCCTCGGTCCGTGGGTCGCCCGCGTGGGCCGGAAGTTCGGCTACGTCACTCAGGCCGAGCTTCTTTCGGATCGTTTCAAGAGCGACCTGCTCTCCTGGCTCATCGCCTTGGTCTCAATCGTCGCTTTCATCCCGTACATAGCCCTGCAGATGAAGGGGGCCGGCATCGTCTTCAACGCGGTGACCGACGGAAAGGTGCCGATCTGGATAGGCGCGGCGGCGGCCTATGCCGTCGTGATGCTCTACGTATTGAAGAGCGGTGTGCTCGGCGTCGGATGGACGAACACGTTCCAGGGGATCTTCATGCTCATCATCGCCTGGACCCTCGGTATCTGGCTGCCCAAACATCTGTACGGCGGCGTTGGACCGATGTTCGAGCGGCTGGCAGAGCTGCGGCCCGAGCTACTCACAGCTCCCGGCCTGGATGCCAGCGGTGCACCGTGGGGATGGGGTGCGTATTCGTCGGCGATTATCGTCAGTGCCATCGGCGTGACGATGTGGCCACATCTCTTCATGAAGGCCTTCGCGGCGAAAAACGACAATACCATCAAGTTGACGATGGTCTTCTATCCGACGTTCCTCTTGTTCTTGTTGCCGCTCTACTTCATCGCTTTCGCCGGCGTTCTGTTCGATCCCAAGCCAATCTCGGCGGACTTCATCCTGCCGCACATGATCTTGAACACGAACGTGGCACCCGTGGTCATCGGCCTGTTCTGCGCGGGCGCGCTGGCCGCGAGCATGTCCACCGGCGACGCGATGCTTCACGCAGCGGCATCCATCTATGTCCAGGACTTTCACCGCAAGCTGTTCAGCCGGGACTTGAGCGATCACAGCCGCCGAACGCTAATCAGGGTTGTGGCCGTGATCGTAGGCATCGTCGCCTACTTCATCGCGGTGACCACCCAGATGTCCTTGGTGGCGCTGCTCCTGGCCGCCTACGGGGCCATCGTGCAACTGGCACCGATAACCGTGGTTGCCTTCTTCTGGAAGCGCGCCACCGCCGCCGGCGCTGTAGCCGGTCTGGTGCTGGGCTCGATCACCACACTCCTGCTCTACCTGAACCCCGAGCTTCGCCCCTTCGGTCTGCACGAAGGCATAGTCGGCCTAACGGTGAACTGCTCGGCCCTCGTCCTCTTCAGCCTTCTCACCCAGCCCACAGCTACCGAGCACGTTGAAGATTTCGTGAGGACCAGTCGGCTTCCCGACGCCTAGCGACAGCATTTAACGCAACCCAACCTTCGAGTGTCTCATAAGTAACGACGATTCACGTCGTGAACGATAGATATTCGTGAGATCAATGGGACGCACAACACTGCACAGGACACAGGTCACGGCTCTGGCCCTGGCGATAGCGACCCTCGGTTGCGGGCTGAGCGGCTGCGCAGCCAGGGCCATGCCGAACGATATCAAAGCCGAGATCGCCGAACTGCGTGAGGTAGAGCGGGACCTGCGTGAAGAGATCGCAGCGCTGCGATCCGACCTGGCGAGACTCACCGCCGCGTTCGAGGCCGCCGCAGCGGCGGACGCGCTTCCCCAGCCGCAGCCCCCCACTGAATCACCGACCCAACTACCGGTTGCAGTACCGGCGCCGAGCGCTGCCATAGCAGCTGTGCTTGATGACTACCGGCTGGCGTTGGAACAAGAGGACCTAAAGTCGCTAAGGAAAATCTACGGCGGCGAGGTGCCGACCGACGATCTTGAATACCTAACGCTCTGGTTCGATCGCACGGACGAGCTCGATGTGAGCATCGCCGATCCCGATATCGACTTCCAAAACGGAAACGCGCTGGCGGTAGTCAGGCAGACGATGACCTACGTTCTAGCTCCGACACAGCAGCGCCGGACGATGAGTGTGACGGTACGTATGGAGTTCGTGCGCCGAAACGGAGAGTGGCGGTTGACGAGCATGGAACCCCGTCATTGAGATCTCCTCGACTTTTCTCTTCGGCTACTCCTGGATAATTCGGCTTCGCTCGAAGAGAAGCTGAGAAGGTTCGTCGAGCCCCAAGAAGATACGATCGGCCCTCAGCCCTTGCAGGGGTTTGTCCGTGTCGGCGAAGCTGGGGCTTGCGCCTCCAAGCAATAGTGGCGAATGGGTGATGAGCAGCTCGTGGACCAATCGGTCGGCGAGGGCCATACCCATCAGTTTCGGCCCGCCTTCGAAGCCGACCGTGACAACCCCGCGCCGCCACAGCTCGTGCCACATCTCCGGCAGGGGCGACTCGGTATTTAGAACGGTCACATCATCGGAAAGCTCCTTAAGACGATCGACCTTCTCGGCGGCCGCTCCTGTGACGAACAGCGCCGTCTTGATTTCCTCATCCTGGAATACCGGGAGGTCCTTCGGAAAATCTCCGGAAGCGGAGAAGAACACGTTCAGGGGCGCGACGTTCCCCTTCTCCGACTTGCGTCGAACGACCAATTCCGGAAGCAACGGCGCTCCTATGCTGCGATCGGCGCGCAGTGTACCTCCGCCGATGAGGAACGCGTCGACAGCCGCACGCAATTCGAGTTGCCCAAATCTATCAGCCGGGTTGCCGGCCATGCGGCCGACGCCGCCCTCCAACCCATCGACGGCGCGTCCATCGCGCGACTGGATGAAGAGGCCGTACGTATACGGAACTTGAGCGTGGTCGGCTTTCTCCAGGCCCTCTTCGTCCGGGGACAAGTCGCCCCAGATGGTCGTTCGACCGTCCCTGAAAAGGACGTCGTCCAATTTGTTGAACAGTAGCGTGAGGGGCTCGAAAGCTCGCTCGTGATTCTTCATAGATTGCCCGATAATATGCCCACTGTCGCGCGTGTATCCGTCAATTGCAGCTCATTCTCGGGGAGTGTCCTGCAGGCGGGCACTGAAAAATAGACAGACCGTTCGGTTTTTGGCAACTGCGGGTAGATCGAGAATGGGGTCACGTCCCGCGCGGACCGATGTATTCACGCCGAAATTGATGATGCGCCTTCGCTTCCTCCGTGGTTCCCAATCCGTGCGTCGTCCCGCCAACCACCCAGATGACATCGTCCGCCAGCGCCATCAGATCGTCGACGTCGTGTCCGGTGACGATGATCGCGCAACCATCGGCAGACATCTCGCGAAGCACTCCGTTGACGAATCCGCGGTCCTTGGGTTCGATCTCGGTGAGCGGTTCATCGAGGATTAAGCACCGCGGCTTCCGGATTCCGGCCATCGCAAGCTCCATCCTCTTCCGTTCCCCACCCGACAGCGTGTGGGCGGCACGACTCAACACATGAGAGACGCCGAGTCGCTCCAACCTCTCTTTGGCGTTCGAAGCCTCGAATCGCTCCGCGACGACTCGTAACTGTCTGTCGAGTCGCAGTCGCCGGGAGAGCAGTCCGCGATCGGGTACGAAGAACACGCCGCGTCGAGCCAGCCTGTGAAGCCGCGGCCTCAAGTAGCTGCGGCCATCGTACCTCACCATTCCGTGATCCGCCCGCAGCAAACCGAGAGCACATCGGATCAACGTCGTTTTCCCCGACCCGTTCAACCCGAAGAGGACGGTAATGACACCGGGCCGCGCCCACATCGTGGCCGACTTGAGCACCTTCTTGCCCCAGAACGACTTGCCGATGGAGTCGGCCAGGAACAGGTACTCGTTCGAGCCGGGAGTCACAATGCGGGACCCAGAAGCAATCGACCCACCACACCCGCGGCGATCTCGAGGGCGACGACCGGGACAGCTGACAAGGCGTAGATCTTAAGGTGCGATACGCCGAGGTTGCCCAGCATGACGTCTTCATGACTCCAGCGGATCTCGGTCCGAAGCAGTATGAGCACGACCAGAACGATCAGCGCTTGGACGCGCACCACTGGGAGGATGAGTCCAAAGGCCGCGAGAGAGGCTCGGACGAGAAACCACAAGACCGAGGCCTTAAGGCATAGGCGTAGAGCGATGCGCAGTTTCGCTACGGTGCTTTTACGCACCCGCCCACACCAGCCCAGCTCCGAGCGCTATCGCGATGAGTGCAGGCACCCTGATGATCGAATCGGGCTTTAGTAGCCACCAGGCGACCAGCGCCTTCAAGCGGGCTTTGCCCAAGAGTGGGATAGCCAATCCGGCCATGATCATCAGCACGCCGACGACGGTGACGAACACGGGGCCTTTATGCTCACAACGACCCAGGACATCACTCTCTCCCTGTCAGCTGTGGGGGTGCAGTACCTTCATCGCCGTCCTCGATCGCAGGTAGCGAGAGGCCGCTCGAGCCAGCGACAAGATGTGAGATGCGGTCCATGAGGCCCGAAAGGACACGAAATCTCTTCTTGACATATCTCTTATGCCAAGCCCGGAATCCCAAGTACTGCCCGCCGAATGTGCCGGCAGCGGCCAGCAGGCCGGCGAAGACGTCGAAGCCCAGAGCTTGATTGGTCACGGCAAAGGCCATTCCGGCAAGAGCGATCCCCACGGCTGCGGTCCCGACAACCATCTCCTCTTCCATTCCCGGGTGCTCCAAAATCAGAACACGGGTCCGTCCGCCGAGACGGCTCACACTGACCTGGATGCGCCGCGTCCATTCTCCGAATCCCGGCTTGAACTCCCAAGAGAAACTGTCATCCAAGGTTTCTACCACCCGCCCCGCCTGACCGATCGTTCTCCGGACCTCCTCCAGTATCGCTGCGTACTGCTCTATTCCGACCTGAGTGCCGACCGTCTGCTCCAGTTCCACCTTGCCCGTTAGACCGAAGAGTCCACCTTTCTCGGGCAGAGAGCCCAGATTTGTCGAGGCCGCCGCAGCTGCTTGGACGTGTTCAGGCGCAATACCCACCTGCGCTGCGATCTGCTGGACCCCTCCCAACGACATCCCTTCGTCACCCGTAGGCATGGCCTCCAGCTCGGCGGCGCGTTTGACGATGTCTTTGGCGGCGGTTTCGCTGTATCGCCGCTTGCCCTTGAAGGCATCTTCGATGGCTCGAGCGAACTCCTCGGCGGTCGAGTAGCGCTGCTCCGGCTGCAGAAGCATCGCGTGAACCAGGGTCGCTTCGACGGAACCGGGAAGTGCATCGAGAGCCTGCCGTTGACGGTCAGGAGCATCGATGAAGCGCTTCAACCTTCCCGCCTCTTCAGTGACCCACATTCCCGGAGCCTCACCGGTCAGCATCTCGTAACACACGCAGGCAAGGCTGTAAATGTCCGACCGCTCATCGAGGTCGAGGCGTCCTGCGGCTTGCTCCGGACTCATGTATCCAAGCGTACCCACCGGGAAACCCGTGCGAGTCAGGCCCTCGCCGCCCGCCGTGGTGATGGCCTTTGCAACACCGAAGTCCGCAACGACGGCGTGACCCTGGGATAGGAGGACGTTTTCCGGCTTGATATCGCGGTGGACGATGCCCTGGCTATGCGCGTAGGACAGCGCATCGGCCACATCGCGTGTGATCTCGAGGGTATGCTCGGCCGCGACACATCCTTTTCGGCCGATCATCGCCCGCAGCGAGTCCTCGACGAACGGCATCACGTAGTACAGAAACCCACCGGCTTCGCCCGAGTCGATGAGCGTAAGGATGTGCGGATGTGTAAGCTGCGCCGTGAAGGCGATCTCCTTCAAGAATCGCTCGGCCGCCAGAGAAGCGGCGAGTTCTGGATGGAGGACTTTGACGGCGACGCGGCGGGAGTGTTTGAGATCTTTGGCCACGTAGACCGTGGCCATGCCCCCGCGTCCGACGACTTGACCGAGCTGATACCGATCGGCCAATGCAGCCCGGAGAGTCTCAGGCACCTCCTCTAAGGGCATTCCGCATCCCGTCGTCCAAGTGTTTCAGAAGGAAATCGGTTCACACGAGCCCCTAGCCCATCCAGAAGCCTTTTCGATGCGAGATGCCGAGGACCTTCCGACATTGTCCACAGAAGTAGATGTAGCGTCTGCCGAAGGTGCCCGCCAACGGCTGAAACCACACCGACCGGAGCGGTGTCGAGCAGTGCGGGCACAAAGGCTGAACGTCTTCCCGTTTCATAACTTCGATCATGATACCCCCTAGACAGGGTTGTGAAGGAGACTGGGACTCAGCATCCACACGACTCGCCAGACCTCGCGTGGGCCACCCTCTTCCCTACACAGATGGAGTATCGAGCATTCGCCAAACGAGAACCCGGCGAGGTCCGGCCGGTGGGCGACGAGCCCCGACGCCAGACGATCTAAGTAC
The DNA here is from genome assembly GCA_039589995.1 of Gemmatimonadota bacterium. Taxonomy (GTDB): domain Bacteria; phylum Gemmatimonadota; class Gemmatimonadetes; order Palauibacterales; family KS3-K002; genus JBDHGH01. The sequence continues at coordinate 10,225 of JBDHGH010000110.1, forward strand.
GGCAAGTGCCCCACGAGCATCAGGTCGTGGCTGACACCCTGGAGAGCCAAGATGGCCGCGTTCACGTCCGCCATGGGCTCCAAACCGTTCACCTCCACAAGCGGCGCGCTCAGTCCTCCATCCGCTGCGAGGATTTCGGCTGTCTGGCGGGCGCGTAGTTTGGTGGAGTGTCGGATCTCGGCCACGGAGACCGCATCGCTTTGCTTAAGGAAATCCGCAACGCGCTTAGCAGACTCGACGCCTTTCTGACTAAGGGATCGTTCGGGATCGACCTCCTCCGGCTTTGCCTGTGCGTGGCGAACCAAGTAAAGATTCACAGTCGCATCCTCCCGGTTGTCTGCGCACTGCACTGAGTAGGGAGAAGATAGTCCTGCAACGGGACCCGGGGAACTGTGCGGTACAGTACTGCGGTTGTGGAGTGGCGGGCCGGGAACTAAGTAGTAATTAGTGATTGGTTAATAGTCGACGTAATTTCTGCAGCCCAAGTAAGCTGGGTCGAATTGGACAAGAGAAACGTGTTTGATAGATGAACGGTTTGGTGTTGTCCGGTGGTGGCGCGCGGGCCGCGTATCAAGCGGGCGTGCTCTCCTATGTCACCGAGAAGTTGCCGCAGGTCTCATTTCCGATCATCACCGGTGTGTCGGCCGGAGCAATCAACGCTGCCTTCCTCGCCGCGCATCGTGGTGCTCCGCCTGATTCGCTTCATGCCCTCTCCGACTGTTGGACCAGCCTGACGATCGAACGGGTATTCGATGCCAGCATGATCAAAGTCGGCCTCGAGGGCGCACGCTGGCTTTGGACGTTTGGCAGCGGCGGAAGGCAGCTCAAGGGTTTCCTGGACACGGCACCTCTCGGCGAGTTTCTCCAACAAACGATAGACATGGGCGGCATCGAAGAGAACGTAAGGTCGGGCCGGGTACGGGCCGTCGGCCTCTCTGCGACGCGTTGGGCCACGGGTCAGACGGTGACGTTTGTTCAAGGCGCGGAGGGGACTCCGACTTGGGAGAGAGCGCGGCGCTGCGGCCTTCCGACTCGCATCGCGGTCGAGCACGTGATGGCCTCGGGGGCGCTGCCGCTCGTCTTCCCCGCGGTGAAGATCGATGACGAGTGGTACGGAGATGGAAGCATCCGGCAGGCCACGCCGCTGGCGCCCGCCATCCATCTGGGTGCCGACAAGCTATTGGCCATATCCACGCGCTACGCAGCTTCTCTGGAAGAGGTCAAGGGCCGGGCCACTAGAGAATACCCTCCTCCCGCCAAGCTGATCGGTATGTTGTTCAACACGGTCTTCCTGGACACCCTGGATGCAGACGTCGAACGGCTGGAGCGTCTGAACCGAGCGATCGAGGCTCTGCAACCGGGCACCGTGGCGCCCGATGGCTTGCGACCCATCAAGCTGCTGGTGGTCCGACCAACGAAGGACCTCGGGGAGATCGCGGGCGAGTACCGCGACAAGCTACCGCGCTCGCTGCGCCTGCTGATGAGGGGACTGGGCGTGAAGGATGTGCGAGGCCCCGACCTTCTCAGCTACCTCATCTTCGAAGAGCCGTACATCAGTCGCGTGATTGAACTCGGATACGAGGACGCCCTATCGCAGTGGCCCGAAATCGAGCGCTTCTTTACCGAGCCCTAGGTACGGCAATCAAGCATCACGTCTGCAATGTCGGGTGCCGCAGGTGGAAGTCCGTCGCTTCTTGGTACGCCCTGGCCAGGGCTAACGTCTGGGCTTCACCGAACAGTCGACCCATGAAGCTGATGCTGGTGGGCGTGCCATTCTCACGGAAACCGTTGGGCAAGACTACACAGGGATGTCCGGTCAGGTTGGTCAGCAGCAAATTGCTGCCCACGAACGACGGCGCAACGTACACGTCGATGTCCGCCATGATGTCCTTCATCGCCTCCATCACGATCGTGCGAAAGCGGTTCGCCTGGATGTACTCGACGGCCGGTATCAGACGCGACTGCCGAAACACGTTGGGCCATGCGTTTTGAATCTGCCTGACCATCAGATCATCCTGGCTGCTGCGAGTCAGGTCATCGAAGGCCGCTGCCGCCTCGGCGCTCAGGATGAACGACATGGCACCGATGGGCAGGTCCGGTAACTCGATGGGAACCAGGTTCACGCCCAACCCCGACACAGCTTCGAGGGTCGACTCGTCGTAGCGCTTCCACTCCTCCTGCTCTTCCCTCTCCTGCTCGAAGGCGCTCTTCACGTATCCGACACGAAGCCTGGTAACATCCAAGTTTGCGTCCCAAGCAAACGAAGCATCCACGACCGTGAGGTCCAACCCGTCGGGCCCGTGGATGGCATCGAAGACCAGCGCGCAGTCTTCTACGCTGCGGCAAATCGGCCCGATCTTGTCCATGCTCCAAGAGAGCGCCATGGCACCGGCTCGGCTCACGCGGCCGAACGTCGGCCGCAGCCCGGTGTTACCGCAGCGGGTGGACGGCGAAACGATGGAACCCCAGGTCTCGGTGCCTATGGCGAAACCGACCAGACCGGCGGCCGTCGCCGAGGCCGACCCGGCCGAGGAGCCGCTCGATCCCTCCTCGTAATTCCAAGGGTTCTTGGTCGTACCGCCGTACCAGACATCGCCCCAGGCGAGTGCTCCGAGCGTCAGTTTGGCGACAAGGACGGCACCTGCCTCCTCCAGCTTCCTCACAACTGTGGCGGTCTCTTCGATCGTCTGTTCTTTGAAAGGCATCGCTCCCCAGGTGGTCTTGTAGCCCTTCACCGCCAGGAGATCCTTGGCACCCCAGGGTATGCCGTGGAGCGGTCCGCGATAACGGCCAGCGGCAATCTCCTCGTCGGCGCGGCGCGCCTGCTCTAGCGCCGTGTCCTCGGTGAGCGTGATGACGCACTCGAGCTTGGGCCCATAGGTCTTGAGCCGCTGCAGGTACATGTTGGTGAGCTGGACCGAGCTGACGCGGCGCGACTCGATGAGGGCCGCGAGCTTTGTGACCGGCCAAAACGCGAGCTCATCGAGGTCGGAGGGTACATCAGTGACTGGTACTGGGCTTCGCCGTGATTGCAGCTTCGGCACCTCGAGCTCGACGCCCGGCGGCACCGGCTTGAAGTAGAGCGCCGGCGGGACTCGGTTCGGAATCTCGACAGTCCGCAAGCTTTCGTAGTTCTCCAGGTTGTCGTTCAGCCCCTCGAGCATCAGGTCGCGCTCTTCGTCGGTGAATTGCATACCGGCCACCGACTCGGCGTCCTGAAGCATCTCCTTAGTAATGACGGGATCGTCTTCGTCCTGGATTCTCGACCAAAGAACGCCGGGCAACAGTGTGGTTGAGAGGCCGAGACTGGAGAAGTAGGCGAGAAAGGTGCGACGGTTCAGCTGTGCGGACATTGCGTCCTCCGGTAGTGGGAGACGAATATCGAACATCCAACATCGTACATCGAGGTCCGAAGTCTGCGGCGCTGACGCGCCTTGAATATCGAATCAATAAGACCGAACAACGAACACGAAGTCCGGACTTCGCATTCGAGATTCGATGTTACGCCTTCGGTATTCGTTTGGCACTTCGATGTTCGATGGTCCTTGATGGATGTTCGATGTTCGTCTCAAAAAACATCTAAGTCATTCCCGTAAACAATTACACCGTCGAAACTTACCCTAATTTCCTCAACCAATTGCGAGACCGTCGCCCCCCAGAGTAGCTGGTGATAGAGGATCAGCATTCCCGGCTGTGCCTCGGCGGCGATCTCGCCGAGCTCAGGGCCTGAGGTGTGAAAGCTGGAGTGATAGGTCTGCCACAC
>JBDHGH010000111.1:0-15533 GCA_039589995.1 Gemmatimonadota bacterium
AGCTGGATGCGTGCCGTGAAGACGTTCTCGGTGGCAAACGGCAGGTCGACCTGGCTCAGCTGTCTAACGCTCTTGATCATGATGCCGGCGAAGATCAGCAGGACACAGGATACCGCGACTTCCGCCGTAATCAGACCGCCAGTGAACCTCCCCATCTTGAGGCTCGACGAGCCTCGATCCCCGGCCTTCATGGCTTCCCCGGGGTTGGCTGACGAGGCCTGAAACGCAGGGAAGACGCCGGCGAAGGCGCTGGAGAGAACCGTGGCGCCGACGACGAACAGCGCCGTGCGATAGTCGTGCTCGAAATGGATCCAGAACGGCAGGTCGTCGCCATCACCCGCCGTGGTCAGCACGTACGTCATCTTTGCCGTGAACCACTCCAGGCCAACGTATCCCAGGAACATGCCGATACCGCCCGCGATCAGCGCCAGGACAAGCACTTCGGTCAACAGCTGCGTGACCAATCGGCTGCGGGTAGCACCCAGGGCGGTTCTCACAGCCACTTCCCGTGCTCGTACCGACGCCCGGGCCAGCAGCAGATTGGCGATGTTGGCGCATCCGATCAGCAGCACGCCGAGGGTCGCGCCGAGCATCGTGTAGAACAGCGCGTAATGCGCGGTGGGGATGAGTCGTCCCCTCAGCGTCGTCACGGCCACGCCGGTTCCCTCGTTACTCTCGGGGTACTCCCGGGCCAGGCGCGCGGCGATAGTCGCCATTTGCGACTCCGCCTGCTCGGCCGACACACCCTCTCTCAGCCTGCCGAGGACCGAGAATCGCGGTCCCTCACCGCGCGCGAACGCCGTGGGATCCACAACGGCCGGCAACCAGAACTGTGCGGCGAACGGAAACTTAAAGCCCTCCGGCATCACGCCGATGACGGTCCGCGGTATCGCGTCCACGAACACCGTCCGGCCCAGGATGTCCGTCGCTCCGTCGAACCGATTCAGCCATAGATCGCAACTCAGCACGACCACCCTCTCGGCGCTTGGCAGCTCCTCGCCTTCTGCGAACGTCCGGCCGAGTATCGGTTGCACCCTGAGGGTCTCGAACACTCCGGATGTGAAGAAGCCGCCCTGGTAGCGCTGTGCTTGGCCCTCGTCTGTGGACAGGTTCCTCGATTCGGTCCAGTATGCGGCCAGCCGCTCGAATGCCGATTGTTGCGCTCGCCAATCGACCAGGTCGTGGACCGGAACTGTGAACTCCCCGTACTGGATGCTCCGCTCGGGGGTAGTCCGGTCCAGCGCCAGGATGCGCTCGGAATCTTCGAAGGGAAGCTCCTTGTGCACGAAGCCGTTGGTGATGTTGAAGACCGTGGATGTGTAACCGATACCGAGGCCGAACGTCACGATCACGATGAGGGATAACCCTGGGTGCTTGCGCAGCATCCGCAGCCCGAACCGGAGGTCTTGCAGCAGCGAATCGATTCGCATGTCCATCGTCCTTCTGGGATCATGTTCCGGACCGGCGGATCCGGTCCCGGCTGAACGGGCACGGCGCGGCCTCAGCATCGAGCGGGCGGCACTGGCTATCGCATCTAACCAGACTCCGAAGCCGTTCGCTGCCAGGTTGAGCATCGTGTAGGCCCGTTGCCATAAGGAGTGGCGCCCCGCTTCTCCGGTTGTTTCCACGATCAGCGCGATGAGGTCGCGTTCGTACCGCTCACGGAACTCTCGTGGATAGAATCGCAGCACCAGTCGGTAACTGCGATGAAGAGAGGACGGTGGAGGGTGCGGGGAGTAGGCGCTCATGTCGCTTCCGCCAGGCGCCCGCGACGCTCGCTCAAAGCTTCTACCGCCATCTTCTTCAGGAACTCAGCCTCGGAGACGAGAACCGTCTGGCCCAACTGCGTAATGCGGTAACAGGTTCGGCGCTCTTCTTTGCAGCGTCCCTTACGATCATCGGGCACCAGCAGCCCTCTTTGGTCCAGCCGGTAGAGGACGCGATAAAGGTCACCCGGACGCGGCGAGATCCTCCCGTCCGTCCTCGAGGACATCTCCTGGACGATCCCATATCCGTGAAGCGGTCCATCTTTCAAGATCGCCAGGACCAGGAACTCTACCGGTTTGAGGGGAACGGAACCGGTCTTTCGTCTCTTCGCCATGCCCTCTACGCCCCCTGTGCGAGTGTGTGCGCCTCTATACGCAATTTGCGTATATCAGGTTTCGGCAACCGTGGTCGTTGCTCTGTTGCGCCTCGAGCGGCATCTTGTAGCAGCCTTACCATTAGCCCAAGGTCCATGTCCCGTTTCAAGCGGCTGATTCACGAGTTGAAGCGACGGCGTGTATTCCGCGTCGCTGCACTGTACGCCGCTGCCGCGTTTGTCATCTGGCAGGCCGCCGATTTTGCCCTACCTGCAGCCAGGCTACCGGACTGGGCGCCCACTCTGGTGCTCGTTCTGACTCTCCTGGGCTTCCCCGTGGTGCTCGTCTTGGCCTGGGTGTTCGACATCACGCCGGAGGGTGTCACGCGCACCGAGCAGGGAGCGGCTGTCGCAGTTAAAGACGGTGCTCGATCGCAGCACGATCGGCTCGACAAGAGATCCATCGTCGTCTTACCGTTCGACAACATGAGTCCCGAGGGATATGCGTTCGGGTCGAATGCTCGGTTCGCGGATCGTCTCGAAGGGAAGCTGCTGCTGGTGGCCAACACTGATGATGTCTACATGCGGCTGTCCTCGACCATGAAGATGATCGATGCACTCATTCAGGCCGGGAAGCCGTACGACCTCATTCTGGTCCCAGGGGTGGGCCATATCCACGCGCGCGCGGGTGAGCGAGGAAAGCGCGCTGCGGAATACGTATGGGCCGAAGCCATTCCACGATATTTCGTCGAGCACCTGAAGCCCTAAACTGACGGGGTGAGTTCCAACTTACACGGCTGCCGACGGGGACCCGTTGCTCCACAGGCAGCCCGTAGCACGAGTCGGCGATGGGCATAGCGACTATAAGGGGTAACGTTGCCAAGGGGGTAGTCATGAAACGAACAATGTTTCGCGGCTTTCTGGTTACACTTGCGGCTTTGACTTTAGCTGCTAACCGGACGCCAGCCGCAGCCCAGGCGACCGCTGACATGCCTGAGGCTACCGAGGTCCTCGCCAGGTACGTGGAGGCGATTGGCGGCAGAGATGCGATTCTGAGTCATGACTCGCGCCATGCGAGGCTCTTCTTCAAAGGGCCCTTCGCCGAGGCGGAGTTATTCGTGTACGCCGCCAAGCCGAACAAGACGGTCATGGGATGGGAGAGCGAAGGTGAAGTGACTTCACAGTCGGGTTTCAATGGCGAGGTAGGGTGGTCGATAGAGAGGGATTTCGGCGCGCGTATCCTGGTGGGGAGGGAGCTCGTTCGGGCCCGGGAGGCGGCGGATTTCTACGCAGACCTCTACGACCCGGAGGGCTTTAGCTCGATGGAGACCATCGAGCTGACAGAGTTCGAGGGCAAGGATTGCTACAAGCTGAAGCTTGTATCGAAGTCGGGGCGCGAGACGTTCGAGTATTTCGACGCAGAGTCCGGCTTGAAGATCGGCTCCGAGGGTAGGAATCAATCCGGCAACTACGCGTTCGAGAGTTCGGAGATTCTGGCCGACTATGAGGACTTCGGAGGGGTGCTGATCCCTACCAAGCGCATCTGGCGGTACAAGGGTTGGCCATACGAGCAGGTCGTGACTGTTACGTCCCTCGAATTGGACAACGTTTCCGACACGGTTTTCGCGCTGCCCGCGGGGCTGGAGAAAGGCTCTTGGCCGGTCGCCGATGCGATCGCCGAGCTGATCGAGCTGAAGCCCGGACAGACCGTGGCGGATATCGGTGCTGGGGCGGGTCTCATGTCGCTGGAGCTGGCTCGCCGTTTGGACCCGACTGGACAGGTGCTGGCCACTGAGATAGACCCGGACCTGGTCGGAGAAATTCGAGCGCAGGCCGCGTTCGAGGGACTGAAGAACGTTTCGCCGGTCCTCAGCGATCAGAGCTTCACGGGTTTACCGGCGGTGTGTTGCGATGCGATACTCTTGCGATTCGTCTACCACGAGTTCACCGAACCCGAGATCATGAACGCGGAGATGCTGCGCGCCCTGAGGCCGGGTGGCCTCGTCGCGGTCATCGATGATGCGGCGGAAGGCGACAGCCTGGTTAACGGGCGCGGTAATCACAATATCCTGCCCGAGGTGCTCATCGATGAGATGGTAGCATCGGGGTTCGAACTCGTCAGAAGGGAAGACAAGTGGGACGGTCGCGAGAGCCGGTTCGCTGTTCTTCTCAGACGTCCATCGGACAATGACTGAAGTCCACGGCTGCGACGGATGACAAGGCGAGTCCTTCTGGTCGACGATGATCCGGCGGTTCTGCGCTCGCTCACGCAGGCACTGAGCCACCTCGGTACCGAGCCACAGAGCGCGGCCAGCGCCGAGGAAGCACTGGGCAAGCTGGCCGAGAATCCGCCGGACCTGATTCTCTCGGACATCCGCATGCCGGGGCTGGACGGGATCGAGTTGCTCGCTCTCGTCCGCGAACGAGCGCCTTCGGTGGACGTGGTGCTCATGACGGCGTTCGACGACATGGCGACCGTGGTTCGCGGGATGCGGGAGGGCGCATTCGATTTTCTCGTCAAGCCCATAGACCTCGAGGAACTCGGAGAGGTTCTTCAAAAAGTCTTCGAAGATCAGCGGGTTCGCGAACGTGCCCGCAGGACCGCGGAAGAGGAGGCACAGACCTATCGCCTGGATGAGCTCGTGGGCCGGGATGCCCGCATGATCAAGGTCTACAAGCTTGTGGGACAGCTCGCCGCCAACCGCGTGAGCGTTCTTATTAAAGGAGAGACTGGGACGGGGAAGGAATTGGTGGCCCGAGCCATCCATTACAACTCCGCGGACGCGTCCGAACCGTTTGTGCCCGTCAACTGTACGGCGCTTCCAGAAACGCTGCTGGAGTCGGAACTGTTCGGTCACGTTCGCGGTGCGTTCACCGGTGCCGTGTCGGACCGGAGGGGGCGCTTCGCCCTGGCGGGGCGGGGGACGATCTTCCTCGATGAGATCGGCGATACCGGTCCCGAATTCCAAGCGAAGGTTCTACGGATCCTGGAGGATGGTGAATTCTACCCTGTAGGTGCCGAGCGGGCGGAGCGCACAGAGGCGCGGATAATCGCCGCCACCCACCGCGACCTGGAGGAGATGGTGGAGGAGGGCACGTTCCGCGATGATCTTTATTATAGACTGAAGGTGGTGGAGATCAGCCTGCCTCCACTGCGCGAGCGACCCGCGGACGTCCCACTGCTGGCCCGCCATCTGGTCTGCAAAGCCAGCCAGAAACTGCATCAACCCGAGCCAGCGCTTCCTGATGGGGCCATAGGGGCTCTGCTCAAACACGACTGGCCCGGTAACGTTCGGGAGCTCGAGAACTGCCTGACCCGTGCCGTTGCGCTGGCGACGGGTGGCGTGATCCGATCCGATCACCTCGGCCTGACCGCTGAGCCGATTAAGTCGTCCGGCTCGTTCAGGACGCTGGATGAGACGGAGCGCGACGAGATACGCCGAGTGCTGGCGGCGACGGCAGGTGACAAGACACGCACCGCCGAGATCTTGGGGATCTCGAAGCCTCGCCTCTACCGTTTGATCGAGAAGCACAAACTGCACTAAACGGGTGTTCCAATGCGCACGCTCGTATCGCTGAGCCTTCGAAGCCGCATTCTGCTGCTGGTGCTCTTCGGTGTGATGATCCCGCTGGGCGTGGTCGGAATCTGGCTCTCCCGTTCGGCGCGGGAATCCGGTGAGGATCTAGTTCGGGAACGCCTCGAAAGATCCTTGCTCGAAATCGTGAACTTTGCCGGGAGTGAGTGGGCGAGCCATCGCTCATCTCTGCTGGACCTGGCTGAGGACCCGGCAGTCCTTGCCGCGCTGAGCGAGGGTCGAGGTCTGCTGGAGACCTCGGACGCCGAGGCTCTTCAATCACTGGATCGTGCATGGGCCCAGGCAGCCGACATAGCGGTAGAGGCCAGTTTCTGGGATGAGGGGGGCGAGGTTGTCGGACGCCTGCCGAGCACCGGCGAGCGGGTGGCGCCCTCGTTTCCCGCGAGTCCTTTCGGCTATTTGCCGCACTTCATAGCGATTCGTGATCCGGGCACCGGAAGACAGTGGGGGACGCTGGAGGTGCGTCTGCGAACCGAGCGACTTCTCCCCCCGGGTGCGTTGGTCACGGGTATTGGCGGGTCGTTGCTCGCTCTCTTCGACGGCCGGACTGGGACCTCGTTGGTGTCGCTGCCGCTTGAGCCCGAGTTCTTCTCGCAACCGCGCTTCACCTGGGAGGGCGATGAATGGATCTCGGTCGAACGCCGGTTGAGAGAGCCACCACTTCATCTGGCTCTGGCCGGACCGCTAGGCCCGGTGACCGCGCCCTTCGAACAGGCGGCACGGCGGGGGCTATTCGCGCTTCTGATCGTAGCGCTCGGCGCACTGGCGCTGGCCACTATTTTTACGCGGCGGTTCACACGATCGTTGGTGCATCTCTCCGAGGCCGCCGACGCGGTCTCCCACGGCGACCTTTCCCGCAGAGCCGAGGAACGTGGACCCCCGGAAATCAAGGGCACGGCCAGGGCATTCAACTCCATGACCGAGAGTCTCAAGCTAACGCTTCAGAAGCTGACCCAGCGGGAAGCGGTTGCTGCGGTAGGCGAGTTCGCAGCTTCGCTGGCCCATGAGGTTCGTAATCCCCTCACCGCGGTCCGCATGGACCTGCAGCTGACCCGCCATAAAGTCGAAAACCAACCCGAAGCGCAAGCGCTCGTCGACCATGCGCTGGCGGAAATCGATCGTCTGAACGAATCGGTGAGCGGTGTGCTGCGGGTCGCCCGTAGCGGTCAAGCTTCCCCGGTCCGTGTGGACCTGTGCGCGCCGCTCGAGGCGGCGGCCCGTGCCGCCCGACCTCGCTTCGAGGATCGCGAGGCGAGCCTCGATTACGTTCCGCCCGAAACGCCGATCTGGGTGAACGCCGACGGCGGAGCTATTGAACAGCTCGTGCTGAACCTGCTGCTCAATGCGGCGGACAGCCTGAAGCCCAGAGGTCGCGCCGTTCTGATGGTAGAGCTATCGACGAATGGCGCTACAGTCAGCGTGCGGGACGAGGGACGTGGGATCGCCCCTGAGGATGTTGAACATATCTTCGAGCCCTTCTACTCCACGAAGGAGGAAGGTACTGGGCTCGGGCTCGCGGTGGCTCGCAGAATCGCCCGGGCCCACGGAAGCGAGCTTCATGTGGAGAGTGAGCTTGGCGCGGGCACGACCTTCTCCTTCGCTCTCCCGTCGGAACAGCAGGATGAAACCGCGGCAACCGTCACGGATTCGCCCGGCACCCCGTAACGATTCGTAACGGTCATGGCAGCTACGGGGTATTGATCGTTGCGCATATCGTCTTGATATATAAGGACTTACATGTGCTGAGGCCTCCTCGGAACACACCTTGCCCGATCCAGGGCAGCCAGCGGCATCCTGGCCGCCGACAAGACGAGGAGGAGCCCCATGTATAAGCTTGCCGCGTACCTCACTGTTCTTTCTCTTCCAGCCCTGGGCGCCTGCGACGTAGGTGGCCAGAGTTCGGCTCAGGCTGCCGCGACCCAAATGGGTTCGGGAATTGCCGCCGTGCCGATTGTGGAGCCTCCACAGGATACCATCCCCACCGTGGTCCGCCGGGTTTGGGGCGAGGCGGATTTCCTCGTTTCGCCGTCCCCCGATGGTCGTTTCGTGAGCCTCACGGACTGGACAACCGGAGACGTTGCGTTGCGCAACCTGGAGACCGGGGAGATCCGTCACGTAACGCACAACCCAGCCCCTTGGGATCCGGGCTTTGCGGTCCTCCCCCGTTTGTCCCCGGACGGAAACCAGATCGTCTACGAATGGTGGGACAACGAACGGGCTGGGTCAGAGCTGAGAGTCGTCGATCGGGATGGCTCCGAACCCCGCACCCTGCTCGGCGGAGATATCGGTCCATTCGGGTGGTCCCCGGACGGCCGCTTCGTATTGGCCGCCCGCAGGGTGGAAGGTCAAAGCGATACAGAGATCATACTGGTGGCGATCGCGGATGGTTCGGTGACGACGCTTGTGTCGCTGGGCTCGTCGAACACTCGCAGCGCAACATTCTCGCCTGACGGCCGCTTTGTCGTTTACGATCGCCCTGGCGAAGGGCGTGCTGATCAGCGGGACATCTTCGTGATTGGAGTGGACGGGCGACGGCCGATCCGGATCGTCGACAGCATGTCGAACGACTACGTGCTGGGATGGGCACCGAGTGGTGACCATATTCTCTTCTGCAGCGACAGGACAGGAACGCCCGGCGTCTGGTTGCTGCCTGTTGAGGATGGGCGCCCAACGGGGGAGCCGGAACTGGTACTACCGGATACGTGGGGTGTGTATCCCGTGGGATTTGTCCCGGACGGCAGATACTACTATGCAGTGGAGACCGGAGCCCGGGATATCTACGTGGCGACTCTCGCCGCTGATTACCGGAGCGTGGCCGTGCCACCGAACCTGGCGACCCCCCGTCGGCTCGGGCAGAGCGCTTATCCAGCTTGGTCCCCGGATGGACGCCACCTGGCCTACATCCGGACGCTGGGCGTCGCTATGGCTCCGAGCAGTCTGGTCATACGGACGATAGAGACGGGCGAGGTCCGGGAGCTCGGTATCGGCGAGGGGCTCAAGCCGATCGCTGCGCTGCGCTGGGCGCCTGACGGACGCTCGCTCGTGCTCATGGGGGGAGATGCCACGGGCGTGACGGGGATCTATCGCGTGGATGTGCAGACGGGACGGACCGAGGTGTTGGTGACCGAGAGGGGATGGGATACCGGCGATGGCATCGACCTGAGTCCGGACGGGCGCTTCCTGTACTACCGTACGAAGGTGGAGGGCGAGGATCAGTACCCGGTACGAGTCTTCAGGAAGGACCTGAACAGCGGAACCGTAGAAGAGGTTTTCAAGCCGCCCGTCGGAATCGTTCGCAACGTTGCGGTCTCGCCCGACGGTTCAAGCCTGGCCGTGTCGCTTCAGGCAATGGGAGATCTGGCGCACCAACTAGTGGTACTACCCGCCGCCGGAGGCGAGGCCCAGCCGCTCACACCGCTGACGGGTGGAATCTATTCGATCGTTTGGACGCCGGACGGCAAGGCCATCCTCTATTCGCTCCACAAGAACTGGGATGACTTGTACGACCAGACGACGAATCTCTGGCGCGTCGCAGTGTCAGGTGGGGAGCCGGAACTCGTCGGACTCGAGATGGAGGGAATGCGCTACCCGCGCTTTCATCCGGACGGGCGCCGCGTCGCCTTTGCGGCGGGAGGAGCATCTTTCGAACTGTGGGTAATGGAGGATTTCCTGCCCGGATCGCGGTGAGGAAGGAACGGGGCGGGACAGGCCCGCCCCGTTCCTAGTCGCACCAGCCGGAGAAGTACCATGAATGAGATTGGACCGCTCGCTGTTGCGCCGGTTCTGCAAGGCCTCACTGTCGCCACTCAGCTGCTACTGGCGGGCGCTTTCCTGGTGGTCTTGTGGGAGGTCATGATTCTGCTGGCGAGTTTGATCTCTCTGCAGCCACCGAGGTCCACCTAATCCGAAAAACGACGGTAACTACTGAGGATAGACCGCCTTCTACGCCCCCCTCCGCGACAACCCGCGCTTCCAGCTGCTCCTGGAGAAGCAGGAATAGGGGGTGATAGTGTGCGGTAGAGGGCAACGGACTGACTGTCCGTTCCCGTCCCGGAAGCAGATAGCCGCGCTCGTTGCCCTGCCTGCACCCGGGTAGCATCTTGTACTAGCCCGACCATCAACCCTTCAGCCGCTAATTGCCCTATGTACTCTCTGAAGCGGCTCATAAGTGAGGTCCATCACCGCTCCCTGTGGCAGGTGGTGCTGATCTACGTCGGCGGGGCTCTCGTCGCGTATCAGGCAGTTCAAGCTCTGACCGAAGCGCTCGGCCTACCCCAGTGGTTCCCTGCCTTTGCCTTGGTTTTATTCATTGTGAGTCTGCCCATCGTCGTGGCAACGGCGTTTGTGCATGAGATCGGCGCTCGTGCGGTGGCCCCGTAACTATGCTGCGAATCCGGCAGCGCGATCAACGTCCCCACGGCTTTAGATCAGATAGGCCACTCATCTGGAGAGTGGTTCCCGTGGAAGCAGGAGGATGTCAGCGATGAACAAATTGCAGTTGCTCCTTGTCTCGGTGTTCACTGCTGTGTCCACGTTGACTGCCACGGCGGCTGCGCAAGAGAGCCCCCGCTATGACGGCCCCATCATCGACATGCACATGCACGCCACGAATGTCCAGCTCGGGCCTGATGGAAAACCCGTTCCCGCTCCTTTACACTGTATTCCCGGTCCTTGCGAGAGTGGACCCGCTGCGGTCACCACGGAAGAAGAGGTTCTTCGGATGACGCTAGCCGCGATGGACCGACACAACATTGTGCTCGGTTTCTTGAGCGGCTACGACGTCTCTCCCAGTTCACTCACGCCCAATTCTGAACGCGTTCAAGCCTGGATGAATGCGGCGCCGGGCCGATTCATCCCGGGCGCCTTTGTTACTCAACCAGGGAATCCCGCCATTGAGTTCCTCAGGAAGGGATACGCCGAGGGGCAGCTCAAAGGGCTTGGGGAGATCGCAACACAATACTATGGCCACCGACCGGACGATCCGGACTTGGAGGCCTATTTCTCGCTGGCCGCCGAACTTGATATCCCTACACATATCCATACCCTCGGGATTGGCGCACCTTTGCCGACGTTTCGGCCATCAGCAGGTAATCCGTTGTTGCTCGAAGATGTGCTTGCTCGTCATTCTGACCTCAGGCTCTTTGTCGAGAACTCCGGCTTTCCGTTCACACAAGAGTGGATCGCCGTAGCATACCAGTATCCGCAACTTTACGGCGAGGTTTCGACTTCTACGTGGATCGTCAATCGAAATGCCTTTACTAATCACCTCCGCACTCTCGTTGAAGCGGGCCTTTCGAAACGCATCATGTTCGGTTCCGACCAAATGCAATGGCCGGAGACCATCGCGCTAGCCATCGAAGCCATACAGACAGCGGATTTCCTGAGCGCCGAGCAAAAGGCCGACATCTTCTATAACAACGCTGCGCGGTTCCTCCGTTTGAGCGAGGAAGAGATCGCCAAGCACCACGGTCGCTGACCAGCGATTGAGACGACGCCCTAACGGCAAACCGTTGGGTATCGCAAACCCAGGGCGCGCCCTGTAGAGTGGAGTTCAGCTCAATGGACCTCCCGACCATCGCAAACCTGAGCGAGATCGTAGCCGCGGTCGCGGTTCTCGTGACTTTGATCTACCTCTCGATACAGGTGCGGCAGGCCAAGGAACAGATCGCTCTGGGCGGACGTCAAGCTCGCGCCGACGCGGCTCGCGAGGTGTTGGCGTCTGTCTCCGAGACCGATTACCTAGCCCCGATCTTTGGGAAGCTCGGCGACTTTCCTTGGGGAGATTTTGGACTTGAGAGCAAAGAAGAGACAGCGCGATTTGCGGCCTGGTGCCATGCCTGGATGCGCACGGAAGAGCACAACTTTCGAGCCCTCCCAAAGTCCGAGCGTCCAAGCCAGAATCAGCTCCTGCTGATGTGGCTCTCCACGTCGTGGGGCGCAGGATTCTGGAACCAGGTTAAAGCGGTCTACGATGCTGAATTCGCCGCGTATGTCGACGGACTGCAGAAGCAACTCGAAAGCGAGCCGCGCACCACGATGGATATCTTCAAGGAGCGATGAATGAGGGACTGGTCGCGATCGCGGAGCGATGCCTAACAACCGATTGCTGCTGATGCGGTATCTTCGATGCCGGCGCGCTGCGCTTGCGGTCCACAGTAGAAGGAGGCGAACGATGAGGGATTATCTAGGACGGTGTGTGTGGGCACAGCTCCTGGTCACCACGATCCTGGCCACGTTCCCTGTGCTAGGCAACGCTCAGACCGTGTTACATGCGCCGTCGAGCGCACCGACACCGGTACCATCGCTACTGGAGCGTTCAACCTACGGTATCGTATCGAGGGCGCAGGGACACCGACAATTGTGATCGGGTTCCCATCGTACTACGCGCAGGTCTTCTCCAAGAATCTTCGCTCGCACATTCGCTTAGTCTTCGTGGACCATCGAGGTAATTCCCCGTCACCCGGCCCGGTAGACACCACGGAGTTTGCACTGGAGACGCTGATTGACGACATCGAACTTGTGCGGCAAACCCTCGGGCTGGGGCGCATCGCGGTAATTGGCCATTCTGGCCACTCCTACATGGCGCTTGAGTATGCGAAGAAGTATCCGCAAAATGTGTCGCACGTCGTGATGATAGGTATCTCTCCGGACCTCAGCGCCGCGAGTGCCGAAGCTGTCGAGCGGTACTGGCGTGACTCGGTGGACCCGGAACGCAAGGCAGCCCTCGAGGAGAATTTGGAGCGGTTACCAGACGAGCAACTGGCCCAGATGCCCCCAGACCAGGCGTTCATCCAGGCCTACATCCGAAACGGTCCGCGGATTTGGTACGACCCTCGGTTCGACTCGTCGCCGCTGTGGGAGGGAGTCGAGATAAACATGGACATGTTCAACTACGTCTGGGGCCGCGTTTTCCGGGACATTGACATAACAGAACGGCTCGAAGCGTTGGACCGGCCGGTATTCTTGGCTCTGGGACGCTATGACTTCATTGTCGCGCCGCCGTCATCGTGGGATCCCGTCCGGCCGAAGTTCCAGGATCTGACCGTGCGTGTCTTCGAAAGAAGCGGCCATACGCCTCAGTACGAGCAAGCAGACCTCTTTGATGAGGAACTCCTGCGTTGGTTGCGACAGCACGATTAGAAGGTCGTCGTGTGCCGCGCTCCTGTGAGGTGCAACTGAAGTGCATACTCTTTAGGGCGCACACGCGGGAACGGACGTCGGGCCTGGAGCCTTATGCTGCGAGTTCTACAGCAGGTGGAAGGCACTTCGCAATTGGAAGAGTGGTTTAGACCGCGTCTCAAGCCTCGGAGCGAATGATGGGGGCAACTCAGGAGCAAAACAGAGCTGTGGTCAGGCGCTTCATCACCGAAACGGATCGAGGTAACCACGATATCCTGCTCGACGTGATGACCGAGGATGTCCGGTGGCACCTTGGAGCGGCCGTGCTGGACCGCGATGCACTCCTCGCTGCATCCAAGTCCTTCTATGCCGGCTTCCCAGACCTTTCGCACGAATTCGAAGATCTCTTTGCTGTGGAGGATCGCGTCGTATTGCGAGCAGTTGACTCTGGAACGCACTCCGGAGAGTTCATGGGGCTCGCTCCGACCGGTCGACCAGTCAGTTTCGGGATTATCGCGATCTTTCGCTTTGAGGAAGGTCGGATTGCGGAGGCATGGGAAGAAGCTGACTTGCTGGGCTTACTCGGTCAGCTCGGCGTAAAGGTCCCGCCGGACGCGGTCTAACAAGGGTTTGCTGCTTCACGGAGGAGAGCTGGCACATGCTACGGCTCCTTGCGTCGCCATATGCGGTGAGCGAATCTGGTTGCGCAGCAGAAACCCAGAGCCGTCAAAAAGTCGCCGCCTCTTAGCTGAGGGCAACGGACACACAGTCCGTTCCCGTC
This sequence comes from Gemmatimonadota bacterium, assembly GCA_039589995.1. Taxonomy (GTDB): domain Bacteria; phylum Gemmatimonadota; class Gemmatimonadetes; order Palauibacterales; family KS3-K002; genus JBDHGH01. Next base: position 13,577 of record JBDHGH010000111.1, read on the forward strand.
CTGGAAGCCCGATAACCGCGCTCGTTGCCCTGCCTGCGCTCAGTCAGCATCTTTGTAGCAGCCCCACCATCAACCCTCTAGCGCTGGTAGTCGGTATGTCCCGTCTCAAGCGGCTCATAAGCGAGATCCACTCCTTGCCTTCCTTGTCGGTCTTACCTGGCTAGCGAATCGACCCGAAAGGCCCCTGTTTCAGTCGGAGATCCTCATAGGCTACTCCGCTCTAAGCGCCTCGATTGGATCCAGGGCGGCCGCCCGCTGCGCAGGGTACACTCCGAAAAGAACTCCGATGCCAAAGGCAGAAAGGAACCCCACTAATAGTGCAAGACCGTTGACAGTGGTGTGCCACTCGGTGCTCGCCCCCACCAACCAGGCCGCAATGAGACCAGCCACCACACCCAACGCCCCTCCTGTAGCACCCAAGAAGAGCGACTCCATCAGAAACTGGGTGAGGATATCTCTGCGGCGGGCTCCCACAGCCACGCGCAAACCAATCTCGTTCCTCCTCTCTCGCACTGCCAAGAGCATGACGGAAAGGACCCCGACGCCACCGACAAGAACGGCCACTGCGCCGAGGCTCAGGATCATGCGTCGGAACGATGCCACGGTCTGGAGGCGGGCCGCCAAGATCACTCGCTGGTTCTGGATGGCGAAATCGTCCGTGCGGCCGAACTCAACCGTACGGTGGCGAGTCCTGAGGATATCGGCAATCTGGGTTTCAGCGTGCTGCATGCGATCCTCGTCCCTCACCTGGACGTAAATCATATTTATGTAGTCGAGGTTGAACACCCGGCGGAGGGCGCTTTGGATCGGGATCAAGACCTGGTTGTCTTCCTCGGAGAGCCCGTCCACCGTGGTGCCCTTACTTTCGAGGACGCCAATGATCTTGAAGGACGTCTTTCCAAAACGAAGAGTCTTGCCGATGGGATCATCCTCTGGGAAGAGAAGCTCCCGCACCCTGGACCCCAGCACGACCACGCGGGCTGACGTTTGGTTTTCCTCCTGCGTGAAATACCGGCCCGACACGGTTCGAAAATCGCGGACCTCCTCGTATTCGGGCGTAGTGCCTCGCACCGTCGTCACGGTGGAAATCGGTCCGTACTTGACTCGACGAGGCCTGTCCTGGGCGGGTGCAACGAGATCTACGTCGGGAGCCCCCACCCGCACCGCTTCCGCGTCTGCCAAAACCATCGTGCTCACCTTGGGGGTGGTTCGCTGCCGCCAGGGTACCCTGGTCGCATCTCCGGCACTCACGATGAGCAGGTTTCTACCCAAGGCCTCGATCTCACCGATAACCTGCTGCTCTGTACCCTCCCCAACTGCCGTCATCACCAACACGGCCCCAACTCCGACAGCCATTCCTGATAAGGCAAGAGCCGTCCGAACGCGGTGGCGAACGAGTGCCTTGGTGGAGAGGAGGAGGTTGCGGCCCAGTCTCATCGCACCGGATCTCTTACTCTCGTAACGTTGTAGCAGCGTCTAGTTCGGCTGCCCTGCGTGCGGGAGCCACTCCCGCAATAAGTCCTACGATTATAGCCGCACCCAACCCCAGAGTGGCAGCTTCCCAAGGCATGATGCTCGGGATTTCCATCCCGCGAGCGACGACCGCCAGCGAGCCGGCAGCCACCACCAGGGCGAGTAAACCTCCAGATACTGTCACCAGCGACGACTCCATAAGGAACTGGACCCATACGTCCCGGGTCCGCGCCCCCACAGCTTTGCGAAGCCCGATCTCGCTGCGCCGCTCGTTCACTCCCATGAGCATCAGGTTGGCCACGACGAAGCCGCCGATGAGGAGGGATATGCCAGCCACGAGGGGCAGAAACAGGGTGAACACACGATTCATCGAACCCACCATCTCCCGAACCTGCACCGGGGTGATCATGTGGAAGTCATTTAGCTCATCTTCCGCCAGAGCGTGGCGTTCGCGAAGGAGGCCCTCGATGGCCAGAACGGCGGC
>JBDHGH010000112.1:0-11888 GCA_039589995.1 Gemmatimonadota bacterium
GAGCACGTGGAGCACGAGAAGCGGCTCGTACGCTTCGAGGTCGGGTACGTCGGACCGGACTTCGGTGACGAGCCGACCGAGATAGCCGTCCAACTCGTCCCGAGTCGGATCTCCCTGCTGTGCACCAGCCGACGAAGTGAGGATCGCCAGAAGCGCGATTGTCATTTTCGCACGAAGAGCCGCTCGAATAGGCACGCTAGAACTCCTCGCCTCCCGCTGCCCCACTCAGAAGCTCGAGAGCCGCGTCGCTCATCGCGGACCCGAGCCGGTGGAGCGCTTCCCTCCGGGCCGCACTCAGGCTGGCTCCGGCGCCATTCACCGGAGACAGGGTCTCCTCCATACGCCCAGTGCCCGCAACGAGCACGACCGCGCCGCTGGCTTCTGCGCTATAGAGATCCCCCGACGCAGCCTCAACGCGAACAGAACACGAAATGTCTAGACTGGCCTCCCCATCGCCTGATTGACTGACTCGCACACCCGCCGTGGTCAATCGATCGACCACGACCTCCAAGGCAGAATCACATTCCCGACCGGCCGTCAATGCTATGCTCATGAAGAGCGGTGCCTTCCTGTCGACCACGTCCGAGTGGTCGAGCAACTCGCCGAGAACCACGGCTAGTTCGCCCGCCTCGTCGGGCACGCCTGCGAGGTATCCAGCGATATCGGGGCGAGCCTTGATCCGGCCCGGCTTCCCGACCGGACGAGTATCCATCTCGCAGACGGCACGACCGTCCACCCCCGACACCGCGGTTACGTGTTGTCGACCCTCGAGACACTCCACAGGAACACCCCGCGCCGGTGCACCTCGATAACTGGCCTGCACGAGCACCCGTGAACCGTCGGCCTTGGCTGATATCTGTAGAGGAGTGATGAGCTCGCGTGCGACAACAGCGAGTTGGTCCAGGTGTTGAGCTCGGTCAAAGTTCCTGGGCACTGCCACCTCGGTCGCGGCGAGCAACACACCGTTCATCGCTTCACCCCAACGGCCCTGTGAGCCGGCTGCGTTGATTTCGTGACCGGCGTCTGAAACGAAGGCGTCGCACCAATCGGTCTTCTTTGCGATCTCCGATCGCTCGGCCTCGGCCGCCTGGCGGGGGTAGGATAGCAAGACACTCACAAGGTAGGAACGGCCCCAGCTCTCCTGCCGGACCTCGTAGTAAGTGTCGGTACGTCGCACATCGACGAGAAAGATGTCGCTGTCGAAGTAGACCGACGAACCCCCGCGACGCCCCTGCTCTGTGGTGGAACCGTACACATACGAGGAGAAGCGACCGCCTACCCAGGCGGTCACATCCAAAAGGGCCTCGGCGCGCGCGCACTCCAACGCTTCCTGGTAGTTAGGAAGGTCGGTGCAAGTGCCAGCGAAATAAAGCTGGCCACGCGCCGCGGGGGCCTGATCGACCCAGGCGGGTCGCTCGGGAGCCGACCGCTCCAGTACCTTGGAGCTGCTACTACAAGAAGCGACGAGAGCTGGAACCGCCCAGGCTAACGCCCAGCGGTTCACCCTCGGATCTCGTCGAGCCTCTGGATCGCTTCGTCGATGAACTCTTCGGCGCTGGTATCTTCGTTCTCCTGCGCCTGTTTCTTCAGCTCCTGCAGCGCCCGGGCCTGGGCCATGTGATACTCCTGCTCCGGGACCTTCAGAAGAACGAAGCCGTTGTAGCGATACTCGACGCCGTAAGCCGTCTTCACCGCGATCTTCTCGTAGTACCGCTCTTCCGTCTCGGCACCCGACATGCTGACCTGTTTGACAGCCAGCTCTTGGAAGTTGCGAGCGTACTGATCGAGTTGATCCTTGCCGCCGACCTCGCTGGCCTGCAGCAGCGAGCTCCAAGTGCTCATCACGCTCTCGCCCATCTCCTGCATCGCTTCGGCCTTGGCCAGCCGCAAGCAGAGCGCGTAGTCGGTGAAGCCCTCTTCACCGCCGGAGAAGAACTTCATGCCGTCCTTTTCCTTCGGCGGATCGACCACCCAGTCAGGGCGGCTGCCGTCGCTCTGCTCGACGATGACTTCGGAGCCCACCGGGGCCTCGTCGAGATCCTGGACTTTGGCGCTCCCGCAAGCGAGCGAGCCGGCGACTGCGGCGATGGCGAGAATGTGAAGGATGCGCGATCGATGGGTCATGGGAACCTCCTGGGGCAGTTATTTCCCGGTCAAATTACAGGGGTCGCCACCGCCAACAACCGGGTCAGATTCCGGCACTCTGGCGGTAGCGACCACAATACTGCTGTCGCAGGCCCAATCCCGGCGGGCCCGATTTGCCTGCCGCAGCAACGCTCCCAACACTCAATACACTTATACACTGAGGTCCGGTTCGCAAGTTCCAGCGGATTCTCGGAGCGTTATACAGCGGCGAGCACTGCCATCGCAGTGGACCACGCCTGATCCGAAGTCACGCCGATGCACCGAGGCTCATCGCCGTGCAGCACTTCTGGCCAAGCACCCAGAGCGCAAGCCTTGTAGAGCGACGCCACCTGCCGCGCATGCCGTTCGGCAGATTCCACACGTCCCGCCCGGCGCTCCGCCAGACTGACCCAACCGGTGAACAGCGGCCAGATCGAGCCCGCGTGGTACCCGTCGGGTTCGTAGTCCGGGTCGGAGCGTGGCACCAGCCTGACACCCCAGCCGGCTGTGAAATCGTCCTCGGCAATCCTGTCGAGCCAGCTGGAGCACCGTTCCGGAGTCAACGCACCCAGCAGTAGCGGCACCGCGGTCATTGCAGTCTCCGCCATGTTCTTCGAGCCGTCGGCCCGCCGGCCCGTGGCGTAGCGATCTTCCAGCGGATCAAAGAACGAGAGCTCCAAGGTCGCCCGCGCGGTGGCGGCACGGTACGCCACTTCGTCAGCGAACTCGCCCTTCCCCAGGGTCCGAGCGCACACCTCCAGCTCGGACAGCGCCCCGACCCACACACCCGCCAGGTACAGCGAAACGTGGTGCTCGCCCAATCGCCCGAACTCGATCCAGCCGTGGCCTACCCCGGTGTTCTCGATCAGGCCGTCGCCGTCGCTGTCCGTGGAAAGGCAGAACTCGTACGCTTTGACTATCCGTGGCCACTCTCGCTCCAGAGTCGCGCCATCCCCGGTCACCGAGTGGTAGCGGGCGGCCAGCAGTAGATACAGGGGGGTCGAGTCGGCGGCATCATAGTGGACGACACCGCTTGTGGTGCACTCGTGAAGGATCTTCCCGGTGATATCCTGAAGCCCACCGAGAAACTCCAGCGTCTCTCGGGCCGTCTCCCACTCACCCGCCGCCAAACAGGCCAAACCCGTCCAGCAGGCGTCGCGCCCGAAGAACCAAGCGTAGCCCGGGCGCCCATCCCCGAACTCCCCTTCCCTCGACCGGCCGTACCCCGCCACAAGACACGCCCCCAGCCCCGGGACGTGTACTCGGTATCTGGCCAGCCGGTCCGCAGCCCAGCCGAGGGCCTCCCGTAGCGTCGGATCCTCGACGCCGATCGTGGACAGTGGGCTCGCAAGTGTCACATCTTTATACGACAACGACTTACGTGTACCGGACACAGTGTCCATATGCGACTCGGTTGCTGCGGAGCCGCATATCAGTATCTGTGTCCGATGGGACAAGTCCAGCTTCGCAGTCACACATACGCGGGATATTTCATGGTCCGAAACGTCCAGGACATCAAGGCTGACAGGTGTGGGCTCGACGCGGACACCCAGCCACTCGCCGGTGTCCGTGGACACTCCGACGGCCCCAAAATCGTGGACATAGGACAGTCCACCGATCGACGAGGACGGGTATGGCCACATCAGCCTCATATCGCTCTCAAGCGTCCAGACAGCCTGTATAGGCGTGTCCGCGGACAATTCTACCACTACAGCCGGCCGATCCTGATCGACCACGGTCCTCTCGTGGACAGTCTGTCCACCCAGATCCAGGTTACGCTCTACCTGGCCAGGACTGACACGAATGTGCTCGCCGATCGCTTCGGGTAGGCCTTCCCCAGCACTGTCCACAGCATTCAGCATCCACCTGCTGACGGCCCGATTGGGGTGGAACCATATCTCTTCCAGCCCGGAGCGTTCGCGGCCGACAACCAGTGCTCGCGAACCCGCCAGGGTGTATTCGTTGTCCGTGGCCTCTCTCTCTAGCGTGAGATCACTGTCGGCATGCTGGGCAGGGAGGATCGGAGGCGGTAGCTGCACCTGTTCGTCATGTGTCAGGCCAAGTCTCGGGAGTGTCCACACTCCGCCGATCTCGCGGACACTGTGTCCATCAGGCGTCACGCGTCGTATCGCGTTTCTGACAAGGTGCTCGAGATGGGGCCGGTAGGTGACATCGGAAGAACTGAAATACACGTAGCCACCGACACATACAGCCCAGCCCTCTTCCACGTCGTACTCCCAAGCCAGCCGGCGATCCGCGTTCATGGCGATGAACGACTTCTCGACGGCTACGACGCGACCCCGCTCGGGCCAGCGATCCCCAGCGTAAGCGTAGCGAACGAATGGCTCGCCTTGCCTCGGGGCCCAGGTATAGGCGCCGCCTCCCAAGCCCTCGAACAACGGGTGTCCTCGGAAGCTCTGGAGCCCGCGCATTCGCCGCTGTTGGCTGAAGTCCGACGCCAGGGTGTCCTCAGACCCCTCGGACCAGTTGGACATCGTGGTCTCATTGGGTGAAACCGTCTCCCAACCCAACAGCACAGGGAGCGTCACCGCGGCTAAGGTGGCGAAAAGGCCACCACCGCCTCGAACATGGGCGTCGATCGCCAACAGGGCCGAATCCTCGAGATCCGGCGGATCGGCCCAATGCAACCACAGAGTTGACGGGTGGGACGGTAAGGATCCCGGAAGGTCTGCCAATGCGATCTCCCTCGCGTCCAAGTCGGGCAGCTCGCTCAGCCAGGCGAATGCTGCGTCGCTTTCAGCGGACGGCGGGTCTCCCGACCTTACGAACAGTACCGTTTGACCCCCAGAGGGTCTTTCGAGGCTATCGACTCTGGATTGGTTCACTCAACTAGGATGCGACCGCGAGCTACATCTACGAAAGGCCTCGTGAGCCGCGCTCATTAAGGCCTCGGTTGCCGAATAAACACCGAAAGTATATCATCGGCCATGAACTCAGATCCAATACGCGGCCGGGGAACGGCTCACAACCCGGCCAATCGCTTCGAGAAGCTGGCCGTCATCCGCAACGGTTGGCGAGATCCCGACGACCCTGACCCGCGCACCGAGTTCCTTCGGGACCACACACGCTCGGCCATCGCTTACAACGACAGCCCCGACGTCGCTTTCGACGCAAGCGTAAACCCCTATCGCGGCTGCGAGCACGGCTGCATCTACTGTTACGCCCGTCCCAATCACGAATACCTGGGGTTCTCCGCCGGCCTGGACTTCGAGACGAAGATCCTGGTGAAGGAAAGTGCACCCGACCTGCTCAGGTCAGACCTGTCGTCGCCCCGCTGGACGCCCCAAACCATACTCATGAGCGGTGTCACCGACCCCTATCAGCCAGCGGAGCGGCGGCTGAAGATCACTCGTCGCTGCCTCGAGGTCCTGCTCAAATTCCGAAATCCCGTGGCCATCGCGACCAAAAGCATTCTGGTGACGCGCGATATCGACATCCTGGGCCAGTTGGCAGGGCACAACGCCGCAGGAGTTTCTCTCACTCTGACGACGCTGGACCACAGCCTGGCGCTCGTCTCGGAGCCGCGCGCCTCGTCGCCCAAAAAACGCCTCCGGGCAATCGCGCGACTGGCCGAGGCGGGAATCCCTGTCGGCGTCACGATAGCACCTGTGATCCCGGGCCTTACCGACCACGAGCTGCCGCGAATCGTCGAAGCTGCGGCTGAGGCAGGCGCCAGCTTTGCTGGATTCATCATGCTGCGACTGCCTCACGGTGTGGCGCCGCTCTTCAAGACCTGGCTCGAGCAACACTTCCCCGACCGCAAAGAGAGAGTGTTGAATCGGATTCGTGAGGTGCGAGGCGGGCGGCTCTACGATTCCAGCTACGCGACGCGCGGAAGAGGGAAGGGAACATACGCGCGGCACATCGATCGGCTCTTCCAGGTGGCCTGCAAAAAGGCGGGCCTCGACCGTGGATCCCCTCCACTGTCGACCGCCGAGTTCCGCCGCCCCGATCGTTCCGGGCAGCTAGAACTCCTCCCCATCGAAACGGCAGCAGAGTCAGATGACCGCGGAGCTCACGTCAAAGTGTGACTTCCAGCGGTTCACCGACCTGTGATTCTCCTACCAACTTGCCGTCTACGTGCACGACGAACCGATCGGTCTCGATCTCGATGTCTATCTGGCGTCCGCGAAAGGGGAGTTTCGACAACCGCAGTGACTCGAGGCCGAAAGGGAAGGGGTCCGTAACGAAACCGTCGCCCGCAGCCGGTCGAAAGCCTGCCACGTACTTGACGATCAGGTCATTGACCCAGGAGTGTTGGTAGTCGTCGAAACCACGATATAGCGACGGTGTGCCCGAATCTGGATTGTAGTGCTCGAAGCAGTTCGGACGCGCCGGGTCGCCGTCGTGAAACATCATCTGAATGAACTTGCGAATGAACTCGGCAGCGGTTGAGCGGAGCGCGGGGTCGTGTTCGATTGCTGTGATAGCGAGCGCTTCCGCCACGTGAGAGTTCGTCATCGGCCACACTCGACCATTCCACGGACAGTTGTGGCGCTTGCCCTTCCACTCCGCGTCCGGACTGTAGTAGGGATCGTCAGCGCTGGTGGAAGGTGCAGGGTAGGCCGTCCAGAACTCGGACGGGTTCATGAGATGCCGACGAAAGCCCTGGACGTGATCGGCGCCGACCAAGTCCGTGAAGTACGGATAGAAGCAGACCGCAGCTTTGACTTTCGTCCGCTGCATGGTTCGCGGATCGACATCCGAGAACATACCGCTCTCCCCGTCCCACATCATCTCCAGAACCGCCACGCGGGTACGATCGGCGGCGGCCGTCCACAGCCCGGCTTCGCCGAACTCGTGCAGCCGACCGCCGATGGTCGCCAGCGCGCGCTGCAACCGGTACAAGTAGACCGTGGCGTCGACTCCCTTAAGACGAATTCGATTGCCCCAAGTCTCGTTATCCGCTTCATCGCTTACCGCCATGTAGCGGCTCATGTACTCCTGGCCCGTCTCGAAGTGATCGACGATATCGCACAGGCCGGACTCATCAACATCCCGCTCGCTCTGAAGCCATTCGGCATACAAAGCCAGCGGCCGATAGACCGCTCGCAGAAACTCGGGTTCAGGGTGTACGCGATCTACCGCGAGAACGACGCCACCCCAATCCGCGAAGTAGAAGTCCGTACGCTCCAGGTGGTTCAGGTAGATGCGGCCGTGCAGCTGACCGCTCTCCTTCTGATAGGCGAGGTTGTTGAGTACTACGCCGCGAGCACGATCGGGACTCGGCAGCCATCGGAGTTCGCGCGCGTGGCATTGCGCGCTGTACGCGATCGGAGCGTGGAAATAGCCCGTCCCCTCGCAGCAGCCCGGATACCGGTAGTTGCCAACGCCACCCTCGTGCGCACACAACCGCAAACCGTACCATCGATAGTACCAGTAGTGCTGGATGTACGGGTCAGAGCACGTGAGTGTAGGCGTCTCGTCGAAGAAGGCGTGCCAGCCCGCGCGACTCGTCGCCCCAGGGTCAGTCTTTGGAGCTAGCTCCGTCACTCGGACGGGCGAAGAAGTCGGCGAATTCTCCTTCATGTATTCGGCCACCGACCCCTGGATATTCGGCTCGTCGACACCTAGGGGTTCTACAATGGCGACCAGTGCCACCGTGGCTTCGCCGCCGGGCGGCACCACGACGCGCGAGGCCGCCGCCATATAGAGCAGTCCGCTGTTACTGATCCCCTCAACCCGCACCTCGCGGGTGACCCCACCCCTCCATTTCTCTGGGAAGGGCGTGAGCGCCCAGTGAGGGCCGCCTTGCACACCCTCCGAGAGATAGGCTGCAGCTCCGACAGGCTCCTCGGAGAATGCCTCCAAGCTTAACTGGACTGCCAACTTCTGTTGATGACGATCTCCCAGTGTTGTGCGAAGCCCGGCCCTCCCCGCCGACGTGTTCACGGCTGACAGATCGAGGCTAGCAGCTGCCTGTGCCGTCCATGCCACCGCAAAGAGTTTCCGAGGGACCTTGCCCGAATTCCTCAATTTCCACTCAGATGCAAGGCGGCCACCGGGCAGCACCGACCGGTGCTCCCAACCACTCAGCCCCCCCTCCATCTCGTACTGTGAGATCAACTCCGCTGGCGACCAACGCCGGTTGAGTTGACGCATGCTTACCGATTCCGCCGGCAAACTGGCCTCGTCACTCAGGAACGTGACCGTGAAGACGGGGGCGAGTTGGAGGTGGAAGATGTCGGTCTCGTCCCAGAATCCGGGATAGTCGAGCCAGCGGGGAAAGCGCGGCGCGAAGATGATCCCAGTGCCCGAGCCTAGGTAGTGCTTATCGAGGCGTTCCAGTAGCAGAAGCGGGCTCGTCATACGCCCCTCCTCGCTGGAGGGCTCTTCCGTGGCGGGTATTGCGAGAACCGATCGGTAGGTCCGAGTTTATCCAGTGACCCACCAACCAGGTCGACACTAGACCGAGGCCGGAGCGATGTCAACGAGCGAGCCTGCCGACGTTCGATCCTCATTCGACGCCGCCCGAGGGGCCTTCGAGCGGATGTTCTCGAAGCGTCCCGAATGGTCCTCCCGTGCACCCGGCCGAGTGAACCTCATCGGCGGCCACGTGGACTACAGCGAAGGACTCGTACTACCCGCCGCCGTCGATATGGAGATTCACGTTGTGTTCGCTCCGCGCGACGACCGAAGCGTTCGCATCTACTCATCCGACTTCGACGACACCGCCGAGTTCGAGATCGAGGCCCTGGCGCCGGAGTCGGTCGTGGGGTGGGCGGCCTATCCGGCCGGGGTCGCCTGGGCGATGACCCAAGCCGGGCACGCGCTACGTGGCCTGGACGCGGCGGTAGCGGGGAATGTCCCCATCGGCGGCGGCCTATCGTCGTCGGCCGCGGTGGAGATGGCGTTCGGAGCGGCATTCAGACAGGCAGCGGATTTCGATCTACCGAATATAGAGCTCGCTAAACTAGGCCAGTTCGCCGAGAACCAGTTCGTCGGCGTCCGCTGTGGAATCATGGACCAAGTCGCCTGCGCTTGTGCCGAGCCTAATCAGGCGATCCTGCTGGATTGCCGCTCCCTGGACATACAGCAGGAACCGCTGCCGCCGGCGGTTTGCATCGTGGTGCTTTGCACGGGGATCAAGCGAGAGCTTGCCTCGTCGGAGTACAACAAGCGACGCAGCGAAGCCGAAGAAGCCGCGAGTCGTTTGGCGGCCGTCGACGACGACATCAAGACACTACGCGATGTCTCGCCGGATCAGCTTCACCATCTGCTTCGCCACTTGCCGTCCCCCCTCGATCGTCGCGCCCGACACGTGGTCGGCGAAATCGAGCGGGTACGCCTGGCTGCCCAGGCGCTGGAGCAGGGCGAGACGGCACGGTTCGGCGAGCTGATGTTCGCATCGCACCGCTCGTCCCGGGACGACTATCAGGTGAGCATAGATGAGCTGGATTCCCTGGTCGAGCTGGCGCGGCAAGCACCCGGCATCATCGGGGCCCGACTGACCGGTGCCGGATTCGGCGGCTGCACGGTAAACCTCGTCAGCGCGGCGCTCGTCGAGGACTTTCTCACGTCAGTCAAGAGCGGCTACGAGCGGCTGTACGGACGCGAACCCGAATCCTTTGTAACCGGCGCGGGAAGGGGCGTGACCACCGAACAGATTGGATGGTAACGAGGCAGCCCTACTAGTCCTTTCGCCGCCGCGACACCGGCGCCAGCGAATCGACCCGCACCTGTGCCGTATCTGCGACCCCTTCCGCAAGCGCAGTGATTCCAGTCAAGCCTGCAGCCAGGCCCTCGACCCGTCCCACCGAGTCAACGGCGGCTATCAACGTATCCAAACTCGCCCAAGCGACACTGCGGCCAGACAATGGGTTACCGTCCGCGCTCAGCAGCGTCACAGCCAACGTCGCCGTATCCCCCACAACGATCGAGAGACTGTCGGGTGTAATGACTACAAAGGCCACCGGAGCGGCCGACACGGTCACCATCGATGAATCGCTCACGCCCTCGGAAGCAGCGGTGACGGTGGCGCTTCCAGGCCCAATGCCTCTTATCAGACCTGACGAGCCGGCTGCGACAACGTCTCGGTCCGAGGATGTCCAAGCCACGACCCGATCGAGGATGTTGCCCTCAGTATCCCGGAGTTCCGCCGTAAGCAGTGTCACATCTCCATCGACGATGGCCACGCTTTCCGGCGTAACCGTCACGGTCGCGACAGGGTTCAGATTCTCGATCGGCGCGTCGTCGCTGCAAGCCACCAGCACCGCCGAAAGCGGGATAATCGCCAACAGTGAGAGTAGATGACTCGAGCGATGGTTCACGAAGAAACACCTTTCAGCGGCGGGAACCACAAGATCGGGCTCGCGTTCTATGGGTTACTCAGGGGGCTGCCTAACATTCTCAGGCCCGTCGGCCGTGTCAAGCAATGCTGGCCGCCCACAATCCAGAACCTTAGTTTGTGAGCCCATGTCTGACTTTCCCGCCCGCTTCCGGGAGGCTGTCGGGTCCGGCGCTGCCGTTGTCGAAGCCCCAGGCACCGGTGACACCGTGATGAGCTTCGCCCGCTCCGTCGCCGCGGGCTTGAGCGCTCGGCCCAAGTGGTTGCACTGCCGATTCCTCTATGACGCGGAGGGGAGCCGGATTTTCGAGGCGATTACCGAACAGCCCGAGTACTACCCGACCCGCACCGAAGCAGCGATCCTCGAGAGGCATGCAGCTGAAATCCGAGAGCTCACCGGACCTCGAACGTTGGTCGAGCTCGGCTCCGGCTACTCGGTCAAGACCGAGCACTTGCTATCCGCCTACTCGATCGGGAACGCCACCGTTCATTATGTCCCCATCGATGTGAGCATCAGCGCGCTCAACGCTGCGAACCAGACTATCGACGCGAGCTTCACCGACGTGCATGTCACGGGTATCAACGGAACCTACGGCAGTGCGTTTCCGGTGCTAAGGCAACTTTCGCCTCAAATGGTAATCTTTCTGGGAAGTACGATCGGGAATTTTAACGAATCGGAAAGCAGTGCATTCTGGCGTAGTGTATCAGACCACCTCCCGGTTGGTGACCACTTCCTTTTGGGTGTCGACCTGGTGAAAGACGCTGCGATCCTGGAGGCGGCCTACAACGATGCCGCCGGCCACACGGCTCGCTTCACCAAAAATTACTGCACGCGAATCAACCACGAATTGGGCTCCAATATCGATGTCTCCCAGGTCGACCACGTCGCCGTCTGGAATCCTGAACGCGAACGGATGGACATCTCGCTTCGCTTCAATACGGCACAATCGATCTATGTCCAGCCTCTCGACGAAGCCTTCGAGATCGAGGCCGGCGAGGAGATCCTCATCGAGATCAGTCGGAAGTTCCGCCATCCCAGACTCGCCGCTGACTTGGCCCGTTTCGGCTTCGACGTGCATCGCACGTTCACGGACGACAACGAGTTGTTCGCGCTTCTCTTGCTCGAGCGCGTCGCAGACGTGATCCGAGCCCCGAACCCATCAGTCGTTCAATAGGCATGCACGAGGTGACGCTGGACCGTCGAAAGGCGGCGACCGACCCTCGTCTCTCGGAGAAAGATGGCCTTTGCGGTATTTGTCCCGCGGGCTGCTGGGTGACGGTCACCCTGCAAGACGGGAAGATGATGGCCGTCCGACCGCAAGATCACCCGCTGGGGATGATCTGCACGAACGGCGTCCACTCGGCTGAAATCGTCCACGACCCCGACCGATTGCAGCACCCCATGCGTCGAGTTGGCCCAAAGGGCACGCATGAGTTCGAGCGCATCTCTTGGGAT
>JBDHGH010000113.1:0-11810 GCA_039589995.1 Gemmatimonadota bacterium
GCGTACCACGGCTCGCCCCAGTTCATGCGGGTGTAGATGTGCCAGAAGAAGTGGCTGGTGCGACTGGCGTCGGCGATCAGATGCCCGCGAACGTCGTCATTGAGGTTCTCGTACCAGGTCGTGGTGAACAGTACTTCGCCGTAGTTGCCCATCCCCGTCGACTGATTGCCTTCCAGCCCATCGAACGAGATCTGCCGCAGTCCGGTCTCATTGAACAGCTGGGCGATGTTCGACGCGACCTCGATGCTCAGATCGGCGTCGGTGAGGAAGACGTTGTAGGCATGGTCCGCCAACAGCGACACGTCGTCACCCGTCGCATGCGCCGCTGCCTGAGTGTTGAACGCGCCCCGCTGACAATCGAGTAGACGCCACGGCTCGTCTTCCGAGACATCGCGGTACTGGATCAACTCCGTGCCGATGACCACGGTGCGCAGGTTGTTGTTCTGGTCTCCGTTGAATGGCGCCGGTGAGGCGACGGTGATCTCGGTTTGCGTCGCATCGATGTTGGCGCTGAGCCTACTCGACCCGACCTTCGCCAACCGCGGGTCGGGGACCGGAGTCACGTAGGCGTCGTTCGTGGTGATGAAGTTCGAGAGGGTGTGCACGCCCAGGTGGATGCCTTCGGCCTCGGCTTTCTCTACAGTGCTTCGTAGCCCCGCTCGTCCGCTGGGGAAGCGGTCGTTCAACTCGAAATGCCCCCACGTCTTGAACGGGTTGGGATGGTAGAGATAGCGGAGACCGGCTCGCCGCGTCCACTCCAGTGCCTCGTCGATGTCGTCTTCGGAGAAATCGACAATGAGATAGGCGGCGGAGGCCGATCGCGCCGTCTTGCTCCATTGCCCATCGACCGTGGGATGCGGTAAGCCTTCTTCGACTTCGATGGCGCCCAGCGTCTCCAACAGTTTCTCGGTGGGCGCGCCGAACAGTGCGATCTTCGTCCCAACGACCCCGCCGTCCTCGAAGCTGGGCGCGACGTAGCGCTCGTGACCCCAGTTTTCGATGACCCGGTCGCGACTTCGCTCGCGGCAGTAGGCCTGCAGCGTGCTGCCGAAGTTCGCCGGTTTGGCCGCTTCCACTCTATATAGAACGTAACGTCTGCCTTCCTCGCTCAGATCTCTGAAGTCGCCGGATTCGAACAGGTCGATCTGGGGCGGGAAATCGTTGTCGCGCCAAGGCAGACCGCCCAGCGTTTTCTTGTTGAGGGCCTGGATCCCCATGGCGAATACCGAGTCGCGCACGGCGCCCACCGTCTCGCCGATCGTGTCGGAGATTGTGGTGGCGTACGGGCCCCAGACGACCAACTCGACTCGGTCGATCGGGTCCAGCTCGAGCAACTCGAGAACCAGGTGTGTGGTTTTCTCGGTAACGCGGACCCGCGCCGTCACATCGCCGGGATAGGCCAGCGCCGCGACTGGCTCGTTGCGCTGCCAGTCGAGCGAGAGCGGAGGGTACAGGACGCCGTCGATCTGCACCGACAACAGCGGCGATTCGACGCTGTCGGCCCGGTAGTCGTGCCCGGTTCTCTCATCGACCAGGCCGACGATGCGGCCTTCGCGGTTCGTCGAAACGACGAGGCTCCCGGCCGACCATTCGGTGGGTCCGCCGGGGAACGAGCACGCGTTGAATAGAAGGGCTGCCAGGCCGACTGTCAGCGGTGATGTATTCCTCAATCGCATCAGCCGTACGAAACCCCGGGGTAGAGCAGGTTGACCGCCGCCACGAACACCGGGCTGAAGACGATATCGAACACGTACCACGCGGCGAGTATTCCCATCCACCCCAACGCCGGGTTACCCCAGATGAAATCCTGATAGCGTCGAGTGGCGTCGGGCGACAACACCAACGGCAGCGCAGCGCTCCCGTCCAGCGGCGGCACCGGCAGCATGTTCAGGATGAACAGCACCAGGTTGAGCGAGAAGAAGACGCCGAGCAGCAGAGCGATGGCGCTCCAGAACCCTCCGCCCGTTGCCAGGGTGACGTGGCCGAACGAGATGCTGCTGGGCGAGTGGAACACGCCGGCCATCACGCCAACGTTGATCAGGACCCCCGCCAGGATGACGAGTGAGAGGTTCGACGCCGGTCCTGCCAACGCCATCCACGCCGCGCGTTTCGAGTGCTGCCGCGCCCACATGATGTTGTAAGGCGCGCTGGCGAACCCGAACGGCCAGCCCGAGATCAGCACGGAGATGAGCGGAAGCACCACCATCCCGAACGGCTCGCGCTTGATATGTGGGCGCGGATCGAGGGAAACCTGGCCTCCGTGATACGCGGTCAGGTCGCCGCCGCGCTTCGCCGCCCAGGCGTGTGCCGCCTCGTGCAATACCGTCGAAAACAGGAAGACCGCGTAGTAGACGAGCGCTTCGCCGAGGTCGGGCATGTCGGGCGGCTACGGTGCGTAGGTAGGGCCGCCGTTCGGCAGTCCCATCTCTTCGATAATGGCGATGAATCGCGGGTCCTCCCGCAGCGCGTTGAACCGCGGATCGGCTCCGATGGCCAACAGCCTGGGTCTCCGATCTTCGTGGAGTTGCTCGAGAAGCTCGATTGCCCGGTCCAATTCGCCGAGTTGAGCTAGGGGGGCAAGCCAACTGAACGGGTCCACCGTCATGTTGAGGCGCAAACCGTCGAGCACGGCGATGGAGCTTCGCCTACGGCTCTCGCTCTCGACACCGGTGACGAGCGACCGAGCAAACTCCGGCTCATCATATTCCGCGACCTCGGCCCAGCGCTCGTACACATCGGCGGCTTCTTCATAGCGTCCCACCTCGACCAGCATTTCGGCGTGCTCGGCCAGGACGTTCGCTGCGGGCTCGATGGCCTCACTTCGTTCGTAGTACTCGAAGGCACGTTCGAACTCGCCCGCGTACGCGTGCAGGCGCGCGATGGAGTAGTTGTTGAGCAACGAGAGGGGGTCCAATTCGAGACCGCGTTCGGCGTGTTCCCGGGCCTCCTCGAATCTCCCCAGGTAGTACAGCATCTGGCTGTACCAGGTGTTCGCGATGCCGTAGTCCGGGTCGAGCTCGAGGGCGCGCAGGTAGTGCCGTTCCGCTTCCTCCCAATCCCATTCGTACTCGTGCGTCAGCACGGCCAGCGCCGCGTGCGCCTCGCCCAGTTCCGGGTCGAGCTCGATGGCCTTGAGTGCGGCCGCCTTGCCGTTGGAGACGGCCTCGCCAACCGGAAAGTCGGTCCACCAGGGCAGGGCATCGTAGACGTTCGCCAGACCGGCCCACGCCCGGGCGAACGTCGGGTCGCGCTCGATGGCCTGCTCGAAGTAGCGCCATGCCGCCATCAACCCCTCTTCGGTTCGCTTGGCCCAGTTGTGGCGGCCCAGTAGGTAGAGATCGTAGGCGGCCAGGTCGTCGGTGCGCCGGCGCTGAACGGCTTCCCGGCTCTCCGCATCCAGAGTGAGATTCAGTTCGTTGGCTATCGCGTCGGCGATCTCCTCCTGGATGATGAAAATCTCGTGGGGTCGGCGATCGTACGTCTCGGACCACACGTGGGAACCGTCGTCGGTCCGTATCAGCTGCGTGGAGATCCGCACCTGTTCCCCGGACTTGCGAACGCTTCCTTCCAACACATGCTCCACGCCCAGCGCCTCACCGATCTCGCGCACATCGGTGTTCTTGCCCTTGAAGAAAAACGCCGAGGTTCGGGCCGCGACCTTCAGGCCCTCGATCTCGGTGAGAACGTTGGTGAGCTCCTCGGCGAGCCCATCGCTGAAGTACTCGTTCTCGAGGTCACCGCTCACATTGACGAAGGGGAGCACAGCGATGGAGGGATGGGACCACATAGAAGACGGCGTAAATTCGGCCGGGCTCCTGTCTCGGAGGACCCACCAAACGCTCGCGCCCAGCAAGGCGATGGCGAGCGCGGTGAGGAAGATCTGTTGTCGCTTGGGACCGTCGGCCATTCCTCGTTCTCCTACAAAAGTGCTTTGCGGATGCTGAAAGATAGAGGGATGCGCCCTGTTCGCTACTGCTGGAGAGCTAGAGGCTGTTGGGAGCAGGTAAGTATACGAGTAACGGTTCTACTACTTGTTGTACGTGGGGCCGCCGTTGGGCAAGCCCATCTCTTCGATGATGCGGATGAATCGCGGATCTTCGCGCAACGGATCGAGCCGCGGGTCGGTACTGATGACCGTCACCGTCTGGCTGCGGTCCTCGTGGAGCTGCTCGAGGATCTGCACCGCCCGATCCAGTTCGCCGAGTTGCACCAGCGGCGAGACCCAGCTGAATGCATCGACCGTCATGTTAGCACGTAGCCCATCCAGTACGGCGATGGAACTTTGCCTGCGAGTTTCGCTTTCGACGCCGGCGACTAGCGCGCGTGCTAACTCCGGCTCGTCGTACCCCGCAACCTCTGCCCAACGCTCGTATACATCGGCCGCTTCTTCATAGCGTCCAACCTCGACAAGCATTCCTGCGTGTTCGATCAGGACGCTGGGCGTCGGCTCGATCTCGGTGCTGCGTGCGTAGTATTGGAAGGCGCGCTCGAATTCGCCGGCGTAAGCGTGCAGGCTTGCGGCGGTGTAGTTGTTGAGCATCGAGAGGGGGTCTAGGTCGAGACTGCGCGCGTTGTACGGGCGAGCTTCATCGAATCGCGCGAAGAGGAACAGCATCTGGCTGTACCAGGTGTTCGCGGAGATGTTGTCCGGATCAAGCTCGAGTGCGCGCAGGTAGTGACGTTCCGCTTCCTCCCAATCCCACTCGTACTCGAACACCAGCACGGCCAATGCGGAGTGCGCCTCGCTCAGCTGGGGATCGAGCTCGATGGCCCGGAGGGCGGACGCCTTCCCATTCGAGACGGCTTCGGCTACAGGGAAGTCGGTCCACCATGGCAGCGCGTCGTAGACGTTGGCCAGTCCGGCCCAGGCGCGGGCGTACGTCGAGTCGCGCTCGATGGCTTGCTCGAAATAGCTGCGCGCCGCAATCAACCCGCTCTCGGTGCGGTTGGCCCAGTGGTGACGACCCAAGAGGTAGAGGTCGTACGCGGCCAGGTCGTCGGTGCGCAGACGCTCCACCGCGCCCCGTCCCTCCGACCCCAACGTCAATTCCATCTCGCCGGCGATGGCTTCGGCGATCTCATCCTGAATAGCGAAGATGTCGTCGAGCTGGCGGTCGTACGTCTCTGACCAGAGGTGGAAGCCGTCGCTCGTCTGAATCAACTGCGCGGTGATGCGCACCCGGTCGCCCGACTTGCGGACGCTGCCCTCCAGAACGTTGCGCACGCCCAACGCCTCGCCGATCTCGCGCACGTCGGTGTTCTTCCCCTTGAACGAGAACGCCGAGGTCCGCGCCGCGACCTTCAGCCCCTCGATCTCGGTGAGCACGTTGATGAGTTCCTCGGCCAGCCCGTCGCTGAAGTATTCGTTCTCGGGGTCGCCGCTCATATTGACGAAGGGGAGTACCGCAACCGACGGTGGCGATGCCGAGTCGGCGACTACCGCTTCGCCTGTCACGCCCGTATCGCGGAACATCCACCAGACGGTCGCTCCCAAGAGGATGATGGCGGCCGCGGCGAGGATACCTGACGGCCAGCGGCTGCGCGGTGGCTGAGCGACGATGGCTTCCAGCTCGCCGGTCCTTGCCGGGTCGGTCTTCCTAACGCCTTCCGGCGTCACCTCCAGCGCCCAGGCCAGCACGATGGCGATGGGCAGCCCGATGGCCGCCAGCGCCACCACAAAAGTGACGGTCCAGTCCGGCAGGCCGATGCGCGGGAAGGCGATATCTGCCGCCTGCAGCACGGCGAAGGCCACTGCGCCATAAACAACGGCAACTTTGAAGACCCGCCGGCGCTTCAGTTCGGCGAAGAAGATCTGGTATTGCTTGGGACCGTTGGTCATTCCTCGTTCTCCCGAGGGTTTCGCGGACGCTGAAAGATAGAGGGATGTCGCTTGTTCGCTACTGTGGAGAACAGAGCCGAAACTTGCAAAGGCGCGCTCCCCCATGGTAGCTTCTCCCGTCCTCTAAACCCAACCACAGGAGATACCTGATCCATGGCGACGCCTTACGAATCTCGTGAAGTGACGGATGGTAGTCTTCTCTCTCGTCCCTTCGGTGGGGGGCGTAGGCACCGAACGATCTGCGAGATCGAGAACATGCTGGCCCAGGCCGAGCGCGTACGCGACGTATCGGCCGAGAAATTGGCCGATATCGCTGCCCGGAACGGCTTGGAACTGAACCGTTCGCTGGAAGGCCAGCGCCGGGACATCTATCGTCGATACCTGGAGCACTGCCTCGAAGACCACTGCCTGAGTGTCGAGGAGGCCGCCGACCTTACTCACCTACGAGGTATCCTCCGGCTGGAGGGCGACCAGGTGACCGACGAGCACGACAGGACGGCCCGTGCCATCTACGGCAAGGCCATCGACCGCGTACTGGCGGACCAACGCATCGATCCGGAAGAGAAGGCGTTCCTCGAGAAGCTGCGCATGGACCTGCGGCTCGCGGAGTCGGTGGCCACCGAGATGCTGGAGCGTGGGACCGCGCAGGCGCGGAGCACGTACGTCGCCAAGACCGCTTCGTACGATGGCGCGCTGCTCTCCTCCGACTCGACCTCCATCGAGCTAACGGGCGAATCGCAGACGACCATCGAGGACGCGATCAACGCCGGTTTGGAAGAAGCCAGCCAGGCGGTGCCGGACCTCCGCTCGGTGGTGGTGAAGGAGGTGAGCGCGGAGGTGGCTGATGGGCGGGCGGTGCGCTGGCGGGTGAAGCTGAAGGCGAAGTTGGGCGGGTGAGTGACTCACCTACTCCCAACAAACGCTCCCATTCTACACATACCTGAAGGCAGCCATCCCGATTACCGCGATCAGCAAGAGGGCAGCGACCATCCGCCCCCCGGTCTTCATGCGCTGTCGCAGCCGTTGCACCTGGGCCATCGCCGCGTCACGTTCCGGGCCCTCGGGTAGTTGCTGCGCCTGCTGAGCCAGCGGGCCGGCGCGTTTGGCCGACGGCCGCACGACCGACATTCCGATGGTGAAAGCGATGAGCGCGGCAAGAGCACCGGTTGAAAGCGTCATGCCCGCCGTGGTCCCGAAGAAGCTCGCGCTGAACCCGCCCGATACCCGGCGAAGCAGTTCGATACCCGAGAGGATGGTCAGCGCTGCCATGATCGGTATGTACTCGAGGAAACGGCGGCGCAGCAGCGCCTGCATCACCTTACCGCCGTCGGGGCCGACGTCGGCAACGCTGGGCTGAAGCAAAGTCGCAGCGAACATGAGCGTGCCGGCCCAATAGACACCGCAGACGATGTGGATGAGACGGAGGACGAGAACGGCGGTGTTCATCGTACCACCCTTGGTGTTGGTTGAGGGTGCTGTTCCTGTGGAACGCTGAAAGATAGGCGGAAGAGCTGTGCCCGCCACTGGTGTCCAGGCCAGTTGATAGGGAGTAGGTGAGTAAACGAGTAATAGAGAAGCAGAGTACTCGAGTTGAGGGTGGCGCTCCGGAACGATCGCACTCTCATCTCGCAGTCTCGATTGATCTATTACTCGTTTACTTACCTACTCCCACTAGGCACTGTCCACGCCAGCAAAGCTACCTTCGGGCGTACGTAACCTTGAACTCCTCGGTCACCAGGAACACCAGCGCGTCCACCAGTTCGCCGTAGGCGCCTTCGGGGTCCTCGGCGTCGAAGTCAACGTCACCATCGAACAGGCTGACGTTCCCGACCCGTTTGGTCACGGAAGCGGAACGAGACCAGATCGATGCGCCGGTCGCAGTCTCGACCATGTTCACGGTCAGAGTAGCATCGACATCAGCCGAGGCGCCCAGCTTGCTGAGGTCGGTGGTTATCGAGACCGCGGGGCGGATGTCCGAGACGATCAGCTCGCCGACGAATATCGTGGCGACGTCGTATTCCTGTCCCAGCTGCTTGTAGGCCGACGGATCCAGCCTCTTCTTGTCGACCTCGGCCAGCGCTTCGTCCCGGGTCCCCAGTTCGATGATACGGATCATGCCCTGGTCCAGGCGGATCTCTTCCACGAAGCGTTGCGTGGTCAAGGGGGCCAACTCGCCCTTGTTCGTGGTAGTGAACTGGATGATGGCGAGTATCTCGTGTTGCTGAAGATCGATGCGAGGCGGAACGGCGACCCTGGTGCCTCCGCCACAACCCAGTGTCGCGGCGAACGACAGCGCGACGACGCCAAGGCGCGTTGATCCTTTCATTCGGGGACTCCTTCGACTGCGGGGCGGATTAGGGGAGGGAGCGACAGCAGCTACTACTACCAAATGTATCAGAAAAGGATCCGCTTGGAGGCTTCTTAGCACGGGACGCCAGACCGCCAGGATTGGGGCGTTTTGCCGCGAAAAGCGGCCCCACTGCCGGCTGCGAAGCGTCGCAGAGCCAGCAGATACGGGGCGATTGGGGGCCTGCCCCAACGGTACCCTCCTTGCAACAAGTAACAGTCGACCGGGTCGAGGGGGTCCCCCCTGGGGTCTCCTTCCAGACCGGGCGATACTGGCAACCACCGGTTGCAGCAGGAACAGCTAGTAGGAGGCAATTGTGGGTATCGGGACGATCGTGTTTTCGGCAGCGCTGATCATGGGCGCTCTCGGCCTGGTGGTTAAGGCCACCGGTATGGGAGAAGCTAACGACGAGTAACGCTGACGAGAGGATTTCCTGCCTGTGGAAGTCAGGCAGTTGAAATACAGAGCCCGGGACAATTTCCCGGGCTCGTTGTTTAAATGGGGGAACGGGATTGGGAATATCGATTAATAGAGCATTAGAACATTAGAGCAATCGAAGTTGAAGTGTGCATTGGGCTGGCGGAAGCGGCTACTTCGACTTCGAATGTTCTATTGTTTCTATTAATCCATTGCTCGAAATTCCCTATGCATTCCCCAATTCCTAATCCGCAGATCGCATCAACTCTCGCTGCAACGCAAACGGATCTTCGCCAGAGAGTCCTCGCATTCGCTGTGTCAGCGCACGATACAAACGCTTCAGCGTTCCATAAATCGAGCGGTGCTGTGGGTTCGGCCGCGCGCGGCGCGATTCGTCGAGGATGACAAAGGGCTCGGAGATCTCCGCCAGCGTTCGCGCTTCGCCTGCCTCGCGGTACCAGACCCACGCCGCGTGAATAGCCGCGCCAAGGGCTGCCCCTTCGCCTTGCACGGGAACGGTCTCTGCCCCGAACATGTCGGCGATGGTTTGACACCAGGACGGTGAATTCGAGAGGCCACCCGTCAAACGAATCTCTCGCGGCGTCACCGGCATGCGGGCGGAGCCTTCGTAGAGATTGAGCACGTGTCCCTCGAGCACGGCGCGACAGAGTACCTCCGGCACAAACTCATCGAGAGTAAAACCGAAGTAGAGCGGAGCCGCCAAGGGTAGGTCGGGTGTGCGTTCACCTTCGTACCACGGCACCAGGACGCGGCCATGGTTTCCCGGGGGCGTGCGCTGAACGATCGTGTCAAACTCATCGTGAGACAGCCCGAATCGCTCCAGAACGGCGTTGTATCCGTTGGACATGTTGGAGACGCAGAGCAGCGGCAGGAACTTCCCGGTGCTGTCGCAGTAGGCGGCGATCTCGCCGGTGGGGTCGACGTATAGTTCTTCCAATACCGTGCACGCGGTGCCGCTAGTACCCAGGCTGACCGTGATCATCCCGGGCTCGAAGTTCCCAGTGCCCAACGCGCCATACATGTTGTCGCCGCTTCCGGCATCGATTCGGCACTCGCGCGCCAGGCTGAACCGGTCGGCGAGGGCTGCTCCGACGTTGCCGATAGACCGGTCCGCCGGCTGCACCGGCGGCAGCTTCTCCAAAAGTCTTGGGTCGATGGCATCCATCACCTTACGCGACCAGCGGCGCAGCCCGGGGTGCCAGAGAGCTGTGCCCGACGTGTCGCCGGGCTCCATGGCCGCCACCCCACCGTCGGGTCCGCCGGTCAGGTACCAGTTGATGTAGTTGTGCACCACGAAGAAAATTCGGGCGCGGTCGTAGTATTCGGGCTCGTGCCTGCGCAGGTGCAGGATCTTGGGTGCGGTGTAGCCGGTCCGTTGGGTGTTGCCGATCTCCTCGATCATCGCGTCGGGGCCGCCCACCGCTTCGGTGAGAATTCGGCACTCCTCCGCGGTGGAGAAGTCGTTCCACAGCTTGCTCCGCGGCCGGGCCAGCTCGCCGTCGGCGGTGAGCGCCACCAGGCCGTGTTGTTGACCCGAGACCGAGATGCAGCGGAGTCGCTCGGCCAGCATGCCGGACGCTTTGAGTCGGCCGAGCAGCATTTCCACCGCCTCGATCCACATGCGCGGATCCGATTCCGAAACGCCGGGTCCCAACCCGGCGATGGCGCCCTCCTCCGTCCCGAAGTCGGGAAGGTCGCGGTCGTATTCGACGCGGTCCACGAAAACGACGGTGCCATCGTCCGGGTCGATGACCACGAGCTTGGTGCTTTGAGTGGAGACGTCGAGTCCAGCGAACAGCGGTTTCATGCCCGAGACCCTCAGAGATTGTCGACCAGGATCTCCTCTAGCTCGCCGCGGTGACGGCTGGGCTGGAGGTGGCATTCCAGGATTCGTTCGTGGGGAAGACGTGCTATGCGTTCCTTCATCTTCTCGAGCGCTTTGATATTGAGTTCCACCGCTTTGTGCACCGGCATGTTCTCCGGGTTGATGTCGATCCCGAACCCGCCGTCGTAACCGATGGCCCAAAGCGCGTAGAGCAAAGCCTCGGCTTCGTGGGGGTTCACCGCTGCCACGTTGTTGTCCTGGTCGTAATTGCCGTCGGGCTGGCTGTTCCAGTGCGTGTGCGCCAGCCGGCCCTCCATCGCGACGAGCGAGAACGCGGCGGGCAGCATCTCGAAGCCCATCTTCACGTGGCCCGTCTCGGGGTTGAGTCCAACCAGAGCGTGGCCCTCGTCGAGCAGCCGGCGATTCTCCGGGTGCTTCAGCCGCGCCTCGATGCGTTGGGCGGCGAGCACGCCTTCCGCGGTGGTCCTATAGATGTTGTTAGCGGCGGGCTCGTAGGGCTTGGGCTCGATGGCGATGCGAACGCCGGGCACCTCGTCCATCGCCTCGACCATTCCGCCCTCGAATCGATCCCACATGCTCATGTAGGGTGTGCCATGCAGGTAGCGGTAGCCGTCCATCCCGGGCCACGAGATCGCCAGGTCGGCCTCTAAGTCGCGGATGAGTCGCAGACCGCCGACGGCGATCTCCATCGCGTGACCGCGCACGGCGGGGTCCGGATTGGACAGGCTGCCAAACTCGAAGCGCCGGTCGAAGAAGTGAGAGAAGGGAACCGCTACCAAGCGGACGCCGGCCTCCTCCCTCAGGCGCCGGTAAAGGTGGGCGTTCTCCTCGTTGACCTCCGCCGGATAATGAGCTTCGACCCCCGTCACACCCAACTCGGCCATCTGCGCCACCATCTCAATGCGTTCTTCCAATGTCGCCTCGGGAACATAGCGATCGTGAAAGCGGCCGCCGCCGGGCGTGAAATACCAGATACCCACGGAGAACTTCAGCTCGAAATCCGCCTTGAGGTTCCTCAACATCTGTTTGGGGTCGCGAGCTGCGGCTTGGTGGCGCAAGTCAGGCAATCGGTACGGCATCACCGTCTCCTCGATTCGGTTCGTGAGAGACTCTGTCCGCAAACCCGGACGTTCACAACCTAATTCTGTCCTAACCGCGAACACTAGGGCACGCTCGCGATCTCAGTGAATGGCGAGCAAAAGGCAGGGCACGGTGGGGCACGGGGCCCCACCGCGCCCTGCCGTCTACTGCACGTGCATTGTACGACCGCGCCGCACGGCCTAGAATACGCGCCGTCGACAGGAGGACGATGAACATGTTCGCGACGCTGGACTGGGTCG